>JANOOI010000203.1:0-12027 GCA_031421235.1 Bdellovibrio sp. | reverse complement strand
ATCCGTGATACGGCAGACAGTCACGATCGTATTTTTATTGTTGAAGTCATGGGAAGAAATTCAGGACATTACAGTTTTAGTTTGTAACTTTTTGAACGAAAGCTGAACTGAGTCTGTTTTTTTCAACAAGTTCTTTTTTATAATTCTGAGCTTCAGTCAAATTGTCAAATAAACCAACTTGCACTTTGTACCATGTCTTACCATTCGTTTTTGCAACTGTTGTGTTCGCTTTGTAGCCGCGTGCATTTAAACTTGTCGTCATTTTATCAGCGTCGTCAGCAGTCGGGTAGGCGCCAACTTGCACTGTGTATTGTAAAGGTGATTGAGAAGTCGAAGATCCAGTAACTTGCGCTTGTGTTTTTGGAATGCTAGCAACATCACGGGCTGTTTCGCTATCGGCTAAAGAAATTTCTTTAACATCTTTTGCGTTAGATGCTGCAGGTGCAGCTACTGCTGTTTGTTCTGCATTTTTAGTTGTGGATTCATTTGTTGAAAACTCCTCAGCTAACTGTGCTACATCAGCATCGCTCAATGTGTCTTCGGTTGATTCAGTAGGTCCAACAGCTTGAATAGAATCAATTGTTGATTCAGTGCTGGATTGAGAAGTTTCGCCAGTTTCATTTTTTGCTGGTTCTAGTTGTGACAACCGATGTTGATTGTCAGAATATTTTTTGCCGACGAATGTGCCGATTGAAAACGAAAATAAAGAGATAAAGAAAACCAGAGTTAATTCAATAATTCGATTTGTATTCATTGCCATAATATTGCTTCCTTCGCTAATTCAGTATAGTTTAAAGTCTACATCAATTAAAAAAAAATGGTCAATTCTTGGGTGGTTTCTATGGAAAAGTCTAGTTTTAAAGCTGCAATGGATGCTGTGGTGGCGGGTCGCGCCTGATTATTAAGTTATTTTGGTCAAATTAACCATATCGAAGAAAAAGATCAGGCTGCTGGTCTAGTCAGCGAGGCCGATCGTGAAAGCGAAAAATTAATCAAAAATAAGCTGGCAGAAGCTTTCCCAGATTATGACTTTTTAGGTGAAGAAACAGCTTATCTTCAAGGCGATTCAAACTTTCAAAAATCAAAAAAACCGCGTTGGATTTTAGACCCACTGGATGGCACGACAAATTTTGTTCATGGATTCCCTATTTTTTGTATTTCTTTGGCTTTAGAAATTGATGGTGAAATTCAATTGGGAATCGTCGATATGCCGCTACTGAACCAAACGTTCACAGCGGTCAAAGGCGAAGGCGCTTTTTGCAATGGAAAAAAGATCAATGTTTCAAAAACAAAAAACTTCGAACAAGCTTTTATGTCGACAGGTTTTGTAGCGGAAAGCCCCGAAGTTTTATCTGAACAGCTGAAAATATTTGAACACTTTGTATGGAAGGCCCGTGCTATTCGCAGGCCTGGTGCTGCAGCCTATGATTTAGCTTTGGTTGCCAGCGGTGTATTTGATTTATACTGGGAAAAAAACTTAAAGCCATGGGATTCAGCGGCAGGATTATTACTTGTGCGGGAAGCTGGTGGCGTTGTTCGCACTTACGAAAATTTAGATTATCATCCTTTTGAAAAAAGTTTGATTGCTGGCAACGAGACTTTGGTCGATCTATTTCAAGCTGAAGTACAAACCATAATTAAAGTAGAAGATAAACGTAACAGCTAAAAAATAATCGACAAAATACCAACAGGACTAGTCATTAATTTGGATATTTTTTTCCTATCCTGTAGTCTAGGTGCAATATTTAATTCACTCAGATGTTATATTTTTGACGGCGCTGATCGAAATATCAAATCTCACACTTTAACTATTCGAAGGTCTTATTGGCATTGGTGTTGCTTTTACATTTAATGTTCGAGGAGGTTTTTAGTGGCCGAAGATAAAGCAAACAAAACAGACGCAGCAAGCGCCGCAGAAGCAGCAAAAAAAGCTGGACAAAAGCCTACGTTATTAATTGCTCTTGTAGTCATTAATATGTTGGTTGTTCTCGCTGTGGGTTTCATGGTGTGGCAGGGTAAAAAACAAGAAGAAGCTAAGCCATCATTAGATCAAGTTATTCAGGGCGAGGCCAAAACAGCTGAACTTGAAAAGCTAAATCAAAACGAAATTGGTAAAGTGATCCCACTTGAAACATTTATCGTTAATTTAGCAGGATCTAAAGGACGTAAAGTTCTAAAAGTAAATATGGAATTAGAAGTCAAAAGTAACACCGAAGGTGATGGCAACATCGTTTCTGAAATTGATAACCGTAAGGCACAAATTAAAGACTTCATCATCATTATTTTATCTAGCAAAACTTATGAGGAAATTTCAACTAAAGAAGGCAAAGATTTTCTCAGAAATGAAATTAAAGACAATATTAATACGTTTTTAAGCAAAGGTAAAATTACTAATGTTTATTTTACGGAACTTATTTACAACTAAGGAGTCAGTTCGTGAATCAAATTTTATCACAAACCGAAGTCGATGCTCTATTAGCTGCAGTCAGTGACGGCGATGTTGCTACGCCAAGCTCGTCGTCATCGAGCAGCGGCAGCGGTGGTGGTGGCAGTAGTCATAAGGGTTCGTCTAGTTTCACTGGCGCATCAGCAGACAAAAATGTTATTACTTATGATCTGACCAGCCAGGATAGAATTATTCGTGGTCGCTTGCCACAACTCGAAGTTATCTACGAAAAATTTATGCGTGCTTTCAGGGTTTCACTATCTTCAGCATTACGTAAAATTGCGTCTATCACATTAACGTCTACTGAATTCATTAAATTTGGTGAATTCATCAATACCTTACCGATTCCGACATGTATGAGTGTACTTCGTTTTAATAATTTACGTGGTTCTGCATTATTTGTTATTGAAGCTAAATTAGCTTACGCGCTAGTCGATTCTTTTTTTGGTGGCTCAGATCGTCCGTACTCTAAATTAGATGGTAAAGAGTTTACTCCTATTGAATTACAAATTGTTAAAAAAGTTGTGGAATTAGCTATTAACGATTTAGAGCAAGCTTGGTCGACAATCGAAGTCATTGGGTGTTCATTCCAAAGAACAGAAATCAACCCTCAGTTCGTAGGTATAGTGCCGCCAACAGATGTGGTTATTGCATCAACTTTTGATATTGAATTAGAAAATATTAACGGAACAGTTTCTATAGTTATTCCTTATGCAACTATTGAACCGATTCGTCAAAAATTATCGACTGGGTTCCAAGTCGAATCAGATCAAACAGATAAAAAACTTTGGACAGCTATTATCAAAGAACAACTTTTAGATACCAATGTTGGTGTCAAAGTTAACTTAGGTGAAACAGAAATTAAATTAAAGGACATGATGAATCTAAAAGTCGGTGACGTCATACCTTTGACGCAAGATTCGTCTGGCGAATTAGATATTCAAGTTGAAGATGTTAAAAAATTTAAAGGTTATTACGGAATACACCACGGAACTGTCGCAGTCCAAGTAACTCGTCAGATCGAAAAATAGGGAGAGCAAAAATGAGTCAAGATCAAGTAGACAAAATTGTTGATCAGATTGGTGATGAAAACAAAGCATCAACATCCAATGCAACTAAAGACCGGAATCTGGATTTAATATTAGATATTCCTTTAAGAGTCACAGTGGAATTAGGTCGCACAAAAATGCCAGTTAGCGAATTATTAAACTTAACACAAGGTTCTGTTATCGAGCTTATGAAATTAGCAGGTGAACCGATGGAAGTTTTAGTTAATGACAAGTTAATTGCGCGTGGTGAAGCCGTGGTTGTTAATGAAAAATTCGGCGTTCGTTTGACGGATATCATTTCTCCGACAGAAAGAATCGAGCAATTAAAATGATTAAAAATATTTTAATAGCCCTTAGCTTTAGTGTTTTAACTTTTTTAGTGGCGGTACCTGCTACACTAGCCAGTGAAACACGAGCTGAAAGCGAAATACCACTTAAAATTGCTGAAACAACGAATGCAGCAGCACAAACAGGTCAGTCAGGAAAATTAATCCTCACTTTGCTAGTTTTAGTTGGAATGTTTGCAGCAGCCTACTATTTGATAAAAAAATATGCGTATTCAAATAAAATTAATAAGTCGAATATGCAGATTAAAGTTTTGTCACAGCATCATCTGGGGGCTAAAAAAAGTTTAGCTATCATTCGTGTTGCTGGCGAATCAATTTTAATTGGTGTAACAGATCAAAATATTTCAATGATTAAATCCCTTGCATTAATTGATGATGAAATTCCCGCTGAAGTTTCACAAAAGGCTTTTGCAACAAATCTAACTGATTTGGAAGCAACAGATTCAGATCAACTTTCATCAATGGCTCAAATGAACGGACAAGAAATTGAAGATGAATTTTCATTCAGTGGCTTGAAAACAAATGTTTCTAAAAAATTAAAGTCAATGAGGACTTTTCAATGAGAAAAATGTCTTTGATCAGCTTTTTAACGATTTCATTATTTTCGGTTTTGGCGTGGTCACAAGTGACTTTGCCGACCTTAAATTTAGGCTTTCAAACGACACAAAATCCTGGTGAAGTAGTTAATGCGATCAAGCTTGTTCTAATTATGACTGTGTTAACACTGGCTCCTGGCATTCTGATTATGATGACAGGTTTTACTCGGATTATGATCGTATTGTCATTTTTACGACAAGCAATGGGTGTGCAACAGTTGCCGCCAAATCAACTTCTAGTTGGTCTATCTTTATTTATTACATTTTTTGTTATGTCACCAGCTATTACAGAAATTAACAACAATGCATTGAAGCCTTATATGGCTGGCACTATCGGTCAGGATGCAGCTTTTGATAATGCCATTACGCCTCTTAGAAAATTTATGTTTAATCAAACACGTGATCAGGATTTAGCTTTATTTGTAAAATTAGCCAAAATCGAACAGCCAAAAACTCGTGCTGATGTTCCAACATTAGTATTAATTCCTTCATTTATTATTTCAGAATTAAAAACAGCTTTTATGATCGGTTTTATTATTTTCTTACCTTTTTTAATCATCGATATACTTGCAGCCAGTGTTTTAATGGCTATGGGGATGATGATGGTTCCTCCAGTTATGATTTCGTTACCTTTTAAAATTATGCTTTTTGTAATGGTTGATGGTTGGACTTTACTGATCGGTTCGATGGTCAAAAGTTTCGGCTAATTTAGATTTTCGAGGAGTTAAATATGGGTGAAGACGTTATTTTACAACTAGGTCAGGACGCTTTGAAAACAATGGCTATAGTTGCTGCGCCATTATTACTAAGTACATTAGTGATTGGTTTAGCGGTCAGTATTTTTCAAGCTTTGACTCAAATTAATGAGAACACATTAACGTTTGTTCCAAAAATGATAGTGATTGGAATCGTTCTTATTCTAGCTGGGCCGTGGATGATGGATGTGATGAAATCATACACTGTGAATTTATTTGATAACATGGCAACAATTGTGCGGGGACCTTAATGTTTTCAGTTTCGCAGCTGAATGAAATTCAAATCATTGCTTTTGGACTTATACTTATTCGTATGAGTGGATTTGTTTTTTCAGCAGCGATCCTGAGTTCAACAAGTGTTTCAGTTTCGCTCAAGATTTTATTTTCTGTTGTGTTAACTATGGCCGTATTTAATGTTGTTGTGACAGACACAATGTTAGTTGAATTAAAAAGCTTAGAAGATTCACTTTTAACCTTAGCCGTGAAAGAAGTTCTTATAGGAATTATCATAGGTTTTGTGACCCGGGTTTTCTTTTTTGCCGTGGCGATGGCTGCAGAACTTATTTCGGTGACAATGGGTATTGGTCAAGCACAGATTTTTAATCCATTAATGGGCAGCATGGGAAATGTCATGGAGCAATTTTTTGTAGCCTTAGCCACGTTGCTTTATTTAGGACTAAACGGGCATCATTTACTGGTTCAAGGTTTAGTTTCAAGTTTTCAGTATATTTCTGTGACTCAACAATCTTTAAATGTAAATAGTTTTATGGATGTTGTTTTAGTCACGCAAGAATTTTTTACTTTTGGTATAAAAATCGCCGCACCTGTAATGATTGCAATGCTTGTGATTCAAGTTGGTATTGGGTTACTCAGTCGTGCAGTTCCACAAATTAATGTCATCATGACAGCAGCGCCAATCACTATTTTATTAGGTTTCGGTATTTTATTTATTAGCTTACCGCTTATAGTTCTGCAACTGAATAGCTTGCTGGGATTGTCTGCCGATGAACTATTTAAGTTTATAAAAGCGATATAATAGCAACAAGCATTTCTAGGAAGGAATAACTTTTGGCTGAAGATCAGGACGAGAAAACAGAACAGGCCACGGACACACGCCGCGATGATTTTCGCAAGCGTGGACAAGTCGCTATGACTAGAGAGCTAGGAACTGCTCTTGTTTTTCTTGTTTCAGCAGGAGTTATGTATTCGCTAGGTCGATTCTTCTTTAAAAATATTTCGGAAATCTTTACAGTGAATTACGGTTTGGCTTTGGTCAAATATGCCAAGACTGACCAGTTCGGTGATTTAATGTGGTTTGCGAGCGAAAAAATGTTTTTTTTGTTAGCGCCTGTTTTATTAATTTCAGTAGTTATTGGTGTTGGCGCACAGGTTTTACAAACAGGTTTTTTACAAATCGAAGATGCATTAAGTCCCAAATTAGAGCGCTTAGATCCATTAGCAGCCTTAGGACGAATTTTTTCAATGAAGGGCATCGGAGAATTCGTTAAATCATTTATTAAAATGATTATCGTTTTATCGAGCATTTATTTTTTATTAAAATCTGAAATTAAAATGATCCCATATTTAGCCGATTATTCTTTAGCCCAGCTTTTTGCCTACATGGGGTCGACATTATTTAAATTACTTTTAGGAACTGGTATTTTTATGTTGGTTCTGGCTGTGGGTGATTATTTCTTTCAAAGATGGCAACTTGAAAGAGAAATGATGATGACAAAGCAAGAAGTTAAAGAAGAACATAAATCCCGAGAAGGTGACCCTTTAATTAAAGCCCGTATTCGCAAAATTCAACGTGAAATGTCACAAAGAAAAATGCTTCAAGCTATTCCTAAAGCCGATGTTGTAATCACTAATCCAACACATATTGCTATTGTTCTGAAATACAGTGATAAATTGCCAGCTCCGCAGCTGGTCGCTAAGGGCGCTGATTATATGGCTGAAAAAATAAAACAAATCGCAAAAGAAAACAATGTGCCAGTGATTGAAAACAAACCACTCGCACGGACTATATTTAAAACAATGAAAGTCGGACAAGTGATTCCGCGTGAACTATTCGTCGCAGTCGCTGAAGTCTTATCTTATGTGTTTAGATTGCGTCGCAAAAAACGTGGACCGAGAAATACGACAGCTGCACAACCAGTCATGCCAGCTAAAGTAAAACGTAACAATGATATGAATATATAATTGAAGGATAAGTATGGAACAAATTTTCTCTTTTGTTAAAAAATTTGAAAAATACACAAAGAACTCGGATCTTTTCATTGCGATCAGTTTGTTGGCTATTTTAGCCGTAATGATTATTCCACTGCCACCAATCGTCCTAGATATCGCCTTAACAATATCACTGGCCTTAAGCGTATTAATTTTATTAACCTCTATTTATGTAAATAAAGTTTTAGAATTTACATCGTTCCCGTCGTTATTATTATTAACAACGCTGTTCCGGTTATCACTGAATGTAGCTACAACACGTTTGATTTTATCACACGGTCATGAAGGTCCAGCTTCTGCTGGTTCTGTCATTCAAGCCTTCGGTAATTTTATCGTCGGCGATAATTACGTCATCGGTTTTGTGATATTTATTATTTTAGTTGTTATTAATTTCGTGGTAATTACGAAAGGTTCTGGCCGGGTTGCTGAGGTCGCTGCAAGATTTACATTAGATGCAATGCCGGGTAAACAAATGTCGATCGACGCCGAACTTAATGCCGGCGTGATCAACGAAGCCGAAGCTAAAAAACGTCGTAAAGAAATTGAACAAGAAGCTGATTTTTACGGGGCTATGGACGGTGCCAGTAAATTTGTTCGTGGCGATGCTATAGCAGGTATTATCATTACAATTATCAATATAGTTGGTGGTTTATTAATTGGTGTTTTACAAATGGATCTTGATTTAGCAACAGCTGCAAAATATTACACCATGTTAACGATTGGTGATGGTTTATTAGCGCAGATTCCAGCGCTAATTGTTTCAACTGCAGCTGGTACGATTGTCACACGTAGCGGCAGTGATGAAAACATGGGTGCCGAAGTCACCGGACAGTTATTTAAGAATCCAAAACCCATTTATGTAACAGCTTCTGTGTTGGCCATACTTGGCGCGATCCCAGGTTTACCGACGATTCCATTTATGTCGATCGCAGCAGTGTTAGCAGGCACAGCATGGATTTTAAATCAATATGCACTAGAAAAAGTAAATGATGAAAAACGTCGTTTAGAACAAGAAACATCCGGCCCTAAAAAAGAATCCATCGATTCTGTTCAAGGTGTAGATATGTTAGAACTTGAAGTGGGTTACGGTTTAATTAAAGTTGTTGATTCATCAAAAACGGGTGATTTGCTAGAAAGAATCACATCCATTCGAAAACAGTTTGCTTTAGATTTAGGAATTTTAGTTCCTAGTATTCATATTCGCGATAATTTGACTTTAGCAGCCGGTGAATACCGTTTTATGATCAAAGGTAACAAAGTCGGCGGTGGTAACCTAAAAGCCGACATGTTAATGGCAATGGATCCTGGTAGTGTTACGGCCCGCATTGATGGAATTCCGACAAAAGAACCTGCATTTGGTTTAGATGCGATGTGGATTAGTCAATCCAACAAAGAAGCAGCTGAAATGGGCGGGTACACAGTTGTTGATTTACCAACTGTGATTGCAACACATTTAACAGAAATGATTCGCACACATGCTCATGAATTACTAGGTCGACAAGAAGCTTCACAGCTTGTTGATAATTTTAAGAAAACTCATCCAAAAGTTGTTGAAGATCTTATCCCTGAAACAATGAACTTAGGTTCAGTTGTTAAAGTTTTACAAAACTTACTGCGTGAACAAGTATCAATTCGTGATCTGCTGACAATTTTTGAAACGCTAGCTGACGAAGGTGGTAAAATCAAAGATATGGAATTACTAACTGAATCAGTTCGTAAACAATTATCACGATCAATCACAGCTAAATACATGAACGAAGATGGATCAGTATCAGTCATGACATTAGATCCTAAACTTGAAGAAATGGTTTCAAGTTCACTTTTACAAACAGAGCAAGGCGTGCAGCTGGTTATGGATCCACAGTCAGCGTCTAAAATGATTTCTAATCTTGCTTCGCAAATTGAATCTCATCCTGAAATTGCTGGGCAGCCCATACTACTAACTAGCCCCACAGTTCGACGACATTTATCTAAATTATTATTACGATTTATTCCACAGTTGATTATTTTATCGCACAGTGAAGTTTCGTCGGAAGCTCAAGTGCAATCAGTGGCCTCTGTCGGATTAGCATCTTAAAGGAAATGAATTATGCAGATTAAAAAGTTTGAAGCGCGCACAATGAAAGAAGCTTTGGAGATGGTTAAAAGCCAACTGGGTCCCGATGCGGTGATCCTATCTGCTAAGGAAATCAATAAAGGTTTTGGTTTAGGCGGAGTCAAAAGCATTGAAATCACAGCTGCTTATTCTGAAACTGTACTTAAAGCAAAACAGTATGCTGAATCAAGAATGCCACAACAAACCAAAGATAATTTTAATCGTACGACAGCAAAAATTCAAAAAGAAACTTTGCAAAAAATTGTTGAAAACCGAACTACGCAATTAAAAAATAAAGAAATTAATTTAAGACCTGTGCTTCCAGAAATGAGAACACAACGTCGGTATATCGATATAGATGCCGAAGATAGAATTGTAACGCCTGCAGCACTTCCAATAAAAGCACAGACAAAAACAATATCTGCACAAATGACTCCACAAAATCTAACGCAAGTGGCACAAAAAACTTGGGATCAAATCGAAGTCACCCATTTAAAATCCGAAATCGAACAGCTTAAAAACTTATTAGGTCAGTTTAAAACCATGCCACAAAATTTTGTTCAAGGACACCCAGGTGCTGATTATGGTGTGAATTATAATTTAAGAAATTACTTTGAAAACTTAATAACGAAAGGTGTTTTGCCTGAAATAGCTGGCGAAATACTGGCTCATGTTCAACAGAAATTAACTTTGGATCAGCAAACTAGAAAACAATCTGTAGAAGGTTATATTGCACAAATTATTTTGAGCTCAGTTCAAATAAGTCATTCTGCAGCCAGTCAGTTTCATTTATTCATGGGCCCATCGGGTTCAGGTAAATCGACAACTATGGTTAAATTAGCCAGTGATCTAGTTATGAATAAAAATAAGCGAGTAGCGCTTATATCTACTGATACGGTTAAGATTGGCGCAGACGAGCAAATGAAAATATTTGCACAGATTTTAAATCTGCCTTTTATAGTAGTTCGTTCGCAAAGTGATTGGCAAAAAGTGATTCCGTATTTGGATCAAGTCGATCATGTGTTAGTTGACTTTGCGAGTTTCAATTTAAAAAATGTTCAGGAAGTGGACTATATTCAAAAAATGATTCCGCCCGTGCATCCATCTAACATCAGCAACCATTTGGTTCTATCAGCCAAGTCAAAAGATATGGATTTACAAGAAATGTATAAAAGATATCAGGCCTTGAATATCACAGATATTATTTTTACATCATTGGATGAGGCCAATATTCACGGAAATATTTTTAACTTTATTAGAAAAACAGGATGCCATTTATTTGGCTTCGGTATAGGACCTAAAACTCCGGAAGATTTTGAAATGGCCACACAAGAAAGAGTTCTCGATTTACTATTGGACATTACGAAAACTTATCAACAGCAGGATGCTCAAATATGAAAATTGTTTCAATCAGTTCAGGTAAAGGTGGAGTCGGTAAAACAACAGTGACATGTAGTTTAGCTTTGGCAATAGCAGAACTTAATAAAAGAGTTGTGATTATCGACGGGGATTTAGGCTTAGCTAATGTTGATATTCATTTTGGTGTTCGCCCGCAAGCCCACTTAGGTGATGTGCTAAAAGGTCAACCGATGCAACAATGTATTACACCAATTTTAAAAAATATCGATTTAATAGCTGGCGGTAGCGGTTTAACAGAACTGACACACCTGAATGCTTTTCAAAGACGTGAACTAATCGCACAAGTTCAAGATATGCAATTTAATTACGACTACGCCATCATTGATAATTCATCAGGAATTTACGAACATGTTTTGCACTTAAACGCGATCGCAGATGATTGTTTAGTCGTACTTACGCAAGATCCATCTAGCTTTGCAGATGCTTATTCACTAATTAAAGTTTTGAACCAAAAATATAAACTACAAAATTTTAAGATTGTTTGTAATCAAATTAAAAATCAAAACGGTCAAAATGTATTTATTAAATTTGCTGAAGTTGTGGAAAAGTTTTTGTCAGTAAGATTAAATTTCTTAGGAAGTCTTCCGTATGACGAAAACTTGTACAGAGCCCAGCAAATGCAGCGTCTCATGTTGAGACAAAAAATTGCTTCGCCAACAAGCGAAGTTTTTCGTGCAATGGCTATTGAAATCACTCGTGATTCTCAGTTCGACAATTACTCAGGTCCGACTAAAGGCCTAGAAGCGATTTTTAAACCAGCCACAGGTCATGCTTAATTCATAAAATAAATATTGGACTATCGAAAACCCCTGAGTTTTCGGTAGAATAAAGAAGTGAGGGGTAATCTTAATGTCAAAAGCAAATTTACTGAAAAAATACTCTAAAGACGAACCCAAAAAGGTTATCAAGCGCGAACAAAAAGAAGAGCTTATTAAAGAGTACGCTCCGCTGATCCGTTTCGTAGCACAAAAAATTGCTGTGCGCTTACCACCAAACATAGATATTGATGACCTTATTTCTGCAGGTGCCATCGGGTTAATGGATGCTATTGATAAATGGGATCCGACTCGTGATAACAAATTTAAAACTTA
>JANOOI010000202.1:0-7288 GCA_031421235.1 Bdellovibrio sp. | reverse complement strand
GGACATCACCCAGCCAGATTTTATTTTTAGTCAGTAAATTCGTGAACTTTCAAAACTTCGCGGATTTTAAGTCCGACCTAGACTTTAGTAGCTTCAAGTGTACGCTTGGTGAACCACAAAATCGAGTTCTTAAGAAATCAGGTCAGTTATTAACTTTAAAATTTCTAGAATTTGATAAATCAAACCTAATAAAATTAAAGTTAGCTTCAATAAACGTCGAAGTAGCTTATATTGCGTATAAGTTAAATTCGGCATTCGGAACCTCCGATCAAAAAAGGAAGTTCGAAAGCTCATAAAGCCAAGCTGGGTGAGTCCATCTTGGCTTTATGCATTTTTGGTGCACAAAAAAATAGAGTTTGAAATATTTAATTATATTTTTTACAATTTTATAGATAATGGTATTGGTTACGGTTACGGTTTACTTCAGATCACCAAACAATCGTTAAAAATATTGCAAGATACGAACGGTGAAGTGAAAGATTTTATTTTTGAAGATATTAGACTTAAAGATTTAAAAAATCCAGATATAGCAATTCCGATGGGAATACGTTGGCTTGCTAGAAAGCAAGATACAGCAACTAAAAAATTAGGTCGTAATGCGACTCATGATGAGTTAGCAATGGAATATAAAGGACTTCTAAAAAGTAAAACGACTTATCAATCACAATCATTTAAAAATTATAAAGGTCATTATGAACGTCTTAAGAAGAAGTAAGCTCATTCTTATTTGGTTGATTTTTTTATTCAGCTGCACAACGACTAGTCTAAAGCAAGCTAACAGCTTTTATTTAGTTACTAAAGTTAGTAAATACGGTGGACAAAGTGAAGTGATAGTCACTTCAGATCGAATCGTTATAGAATGTGGAAAGTACTCAGAAGAATATCCTGATTACTATTGGTTCACGCTTTATCTATTGGATCAAAACAATGAAGCAATTATGACTTTGAGTGAAATCAAGCATTCCATAAAAACATGCAGTCAAAAAAAGAAATTGGCTGAAAATATTTTAGCAAAATCAAAAAAAATATTCATTGGTGTTATGTCAGATGCGCTTAAACCTATCGAAAAAATATCAGATGATAATTTTGAGCCAATATATTTTAAGCAGTTTAATAAAAGTTTTAAGTTATCTCAACGCTCATTTCAGTTCGCCTATCTGCAAGGCGATGCAGGCGCGTGTGTAAAAGCTGTAGATACAATCGAAAAAAATCAACCATGCCCACCGGAAGATTTTCCCATCAAGGAATAAGCGGACACACCCAGCCCAGCCATCCTTGAGTCGTCAAACTTCAGGATTTAAAGTCCGTCCTAAACCTGTACAGTTGGTGAGACCGAAGGTCTAGATGCTTAACTTAAAAGATCACAGATCAGTTTTAATAGTTTTAAAATTTGATAAATCAAACTTAAAAAAATTAAAGCTGTCTTCACGAGATGACGATATAAACTACAACTCTTATTGTATTTACGATCCGACATTCGGAACCTCCTTCGTAAAGAGGTCTGAAGTCTCAATAAAGCCAAGCTGGGTATGCCCATCTTGGCTTTATGCATTTATAGTGCACAAAAAATCGAAAAAAATAAAATATACGACAGGTTTTTTAGTTTAAAATTCCAGCATTAAACATTGCAGCAAAAGCGAAAAAAACTGAAAGTTTTTGGGGATTTCTCAATTGACTCATTTACCAGACCAAAGGACAGTTATAAGGTGTGTTAGAACTCTGTTAATCATGCAAGGAGTTACCTTTGAGAATTAAAAAACTTGAGCTTATTGGTTTTAAATCATTTAAAGATCGTACAGTCATTCAATTTGATGCGGGTATTACAGGTATCGTTGGGCCAAACGGTTGTGGTAAGTCAAATATCGTTGATGCTTTGATGTGGGTCATGGGCGATCAATCAGCCAAGGATCTTCGCGCGTCGCAAATGACAGATGTGATCTTTGCGGGTGCTGAAAACTATGCGGCACTTGGTCTTTGTGAAGTTTCTTTAACGTTAGAAAATGACGGCGGACCATTCCCAGCTAAATATTTAAAACATTCTGAAATCATGGTGACTCGCAAACTTCATCGTAATGGTGAAGGTGAATACTTCATTAATAAAGAAGTAGCTAGATTAAAAGACGTTCAAGAAATTTTCATGGACACAGGCGCTGGATCAAAAGGTTTTTCAATTATTGCGCAAGGTATGATCGGTAAAATCATCACATCTAAACCTGAAGATCGCCGCATGTTAATCGAAGAAGCTGCGGGAATCACAAAGTTTAAAGCTCGTAAAAAAGAATCTCAAAGAAAATTAATTTCTACAGATCAAAATCTATTACGATTACAAGATATTATTGGCGAATTAAAACGCCAAATTGATTCTTTACAACGTCAAGCCCAGCGCGCTGAACGTTATAAAAATATTAAAACACAAATTGAAGATCTTGAATTGTGGTTATCGTCTGCGCAGTATGTGGATTTAAAACGCGCAGCTGACGAAGCGCAAAAGATATTTGATACTGCACAATCTTTAGAAGTCGGCAGCGAAGCTGATCTAGCGACAATGCAGTCGCAATTAGAAATTTTAAAACTATCAATTTTAGAACAAGAAAAAGCAGTTGAAGACAAACAACAAAATTTTTACAACCAACAAGGTCTTGTTCAGAAAAAAGAATTAGAAATACAAGAACACCGTTTTAATTTAGAACAAGCCAAGCGCAATGAACAAATGACCGGTAGTATTTTGAACGAACAAAAAGCTCGTCATGAATTATTGTCTCGAGATCAAGAAAGCTTACAGGCCCAAGCCACTGAATTAAAATATGAATCTGAAGAATTAACGATTTCAGCACAATCAAAAGCTGAAGCTTTTTCTGCAAATCAAAAACGTTTTAATGAAATTGATAATGAATTAACAAATAAACGTCGCGAACAGTTTGCTTTCGGACAAACTGAATCGGCTCTTGATGCCAAAGTAAATTCATTAAATGGTCAACGTTCTGAAATTGCTGAACGTTTTTCTGATGAAGAATTAAAACTAAGCGAACTTCGTGAAACGCACCATGATTTTGAAAATCGTCGTCGTAAAGTGAATAATCAATTAGATTCTGAACGTCAGTTGCAACTTGATTTATCAAGTGATGCTGATTCTTTTGAAGCCAATAAAAAAATCCTGACTGAACAGTTGCAGACAAAACAAACTGAAGTTCAGTTATTCAAAGATAATTTAAATGAAACAGCATCTAGATTATACGGTTTAGAAAATCTTCATTCAAACTTCGAAGGCTTCGAAGAAGGCGTTAAGCAAGTTATGCTTTGGAGCAAAATAAGAGATCAGGCTCAAGCTCAACAAGAAATGCATGCTGATGGTTCAGTTTCTGCTTCGTTTTCACCGGTCAGTGAAGTGATCAGTGTTCCAAGCGAATTTGAAATCGCGATGGAAGCAGCGCTTGGTTCTAAATTGCAAATGCTTTTATCAACAAAACAAGAAACAGCCTTACAAGCTGTGGATTATTTAAAAACAAACAACACAGGCCGATCTAGTTTTTATTCGGCTGAAAATGAAAATCATTTTTCAGCATTACAAGGTAATCCTGAAAATGAATCTGGCGTTGTTGGTCTATTGAATAAAGTTGTTAAATCTGACGAAAAATTTTCGAATTCAGTAGAAAATATTTTATCAGGCGTAGCCATTGTAGATTCAATTCGCACAGCTTTAGCATTAAGACCAAATTACGCTGGTTGGACATTTGTAACACAAGACGGCGATACGCTTTCAGCAGATGGAATTCTAACTGGTGGATCAAAAGATTCAGCAGAAACTGGAGTCCTTAAACGTCGTCGTGAAATTTCAGAATTAACTCAGAAGAAAAACGAATGGGCTGGAAAACTAGCTTTGGCTTCAGCTTCTTTGAAAAAAGTTGAAGAACAATTAAATAATGTTGTGAACGATTTTGAAGGCGCACAAAAACGTCGCGTCGATCAAGAAATCAAAGTCGCTGAGTTTCGTAAAGATCTAGAACGTGCAGAAAACGAATTTCAACAGGCCACAAGTGCTGTTGAACGCCAAGAAAAAGAAGTTCGCCGTTTACAAGACTTAGTGACGCAAACAGATGAAAAAATTTCTGAATTAAATGATTCATTAGTAGGTGTGAGAACTCAAAAAGTTGAACTTGAATCTGCAGTTGAAGCTTTAACTGAAGAATTTGAATCAATGAAAGATGGATTTGAATCTCAACAAAATGAAGTGACTGATCTACAAATCAGATCAGCTTCTAAAAACCAAGAATACCAAGGTTTAGTCAGACAACTTGAAATGGTCACTACACAAGTGAATTCATTAAATGATCAACTTTCAAGAATGTCAGAAGAAGCTGAAGGTTATAATTCGCAAATGACTGAAGGTCAGTACGTTTTAGAACAAGCTAAAATTGATTTTGAACGTATGGTGGCTGACATTGAAATTAAACGTTTGGAAATGGCGCAATTTAAAAATCAATTTGAAATTGAAACAGCTCATATTCGTGAACTTGAAGATAAAGTGATAACGTCTCAGCGTGAACGCAATGAACGCTTAGGTCGTATGAACGATGCCCAATTAAAACTTGAGCAAGCTAAAATGAAAGAGCAGTATTTGATCGATCAAACCCGTGAAAAATACATGCTGAATTTACCTGATGTTATTGAAAAATACGCGAATCGTGAAGGCGATCCAGTCGCTGCTGATGCTGAACTTAAAGAATTACGTGAAAAATTAGCTAAAATTGGTGAAGTTAACTTGTCTGCGATCACTGAGTTTTCTGAAACTCAGCAACGTTACGATTTCTTAACAGGCCAGCATGCGGATCTAACTGAAGCTAAAGAGCAATTACGCAAAGTGATTGAACGAATTAACAAAATTTGTTCAAAACGTTTCAAGGAAACTTTTGATTTAGTTAATGAACGATTCCAAAAAGTATTCCCAGTTCTTTTCGGTGGTGGTGAAGCTATGCTTCAAATTATTGAAAATGAAGAAAAAGGTGAAATGGGAATCGAAATCATTGCGAAACCTCCGGGCAAAAAGATGCAGAACGTGTCGTTGATGTCTGGCGGGGAAAAAGCATTAACTGCTGTTGCCCTGGTGTTTTCGATCTTTCTTGTTAAGCCATCACCGTATTGCTTATTGGATGAGGTTGATGCTCCGCTTGATGATGCGAATGTTTTCCGTTTCAATGAACTTGTTAGAGAAATGGCTAAACGATCACAAATTATTGTTGTTACACATAACAAACACACAATGGAAGTGGCGCAGAAACTATATGGCGTCACAATGCAAGAACGTGGTGTATCGACTATGGTTTCAGTTAGTTTAGCAGACATCAGGTAGACAGCTCAGATAGTCAATATTTCGTAGCCTGAGTGGTCTTGTCCTGATATAAGATCACTTATGCAACAGTCTCATGCCCAGCAAATTCAGATACTTTTAGGTTTCATTGGCGTACTGATTTTAGTGATCTTTGTGCCGTTGATTTTATCCGTTATTCGCAGTCAGAAAAAAAATAAGACTGTAATTGTCGAAAGCAAAGAAACCGAAAAATCTTTAGAGCAAAAACCTTTAGAAAACAAACCAGCAACAATTCAAGATTCTTTAAAAAAAACGAATGAACATTTTTTCGGGCGTTTAAAAAGCGTTTTTTCAAACAGTGATTTAAAATCAAACAAACAAAAAACCTTAGACGAAATCGAAGAAATTCTTTACACCAGTGATTTAGGTCCTAAAACAGTTGAAAAGTTATTGGCCAGGGTCGCTGAAGAATTATCATCGTCTGACATGACAGATATTGATAAAATTAAAACTGTTTTAGATCAAGAAATGCAAAAAATCTTATTCGATATTCATTTACCACAAGAAAATTTTGTACGTGTATCAGACATTTTACCTAAAAAAAATAACTCACCTGTCGTGTTAATGATCGTTGGCGTAAACGGCGCAGGTAAAACGACGACCATTGGTAAAATCACAGCGCAATTAGCTGGTGAAGGCTATAAAGTTTTAGTCGCAGCAGGGGACACTTTCCGCGCGGCAGCTGGTGGACAATTAAAAGTTTGGACTGATCGTGCACAAGCTGAAATTTTTTGGCCAGATAAAATCACAGATCCTGCATCGGTGGCTTTTGATGCGGTTACAAAAGCTAAAAATCAAAATTTTGATTACGTTATTTTAGACACGGCAGGAAGGCTGCACACGCAGTCGCATTTAATGGAAGAACTTAAAAAAGTAAAACGTGTGATGGCCAAAGTCATCCCAGAAGCCCCACACGAAACCTGGATTGTGCTGGATGCGAATTCTGGGCAAAATGCATTAAACCAAGCTGTAGAATTTAATAAAGCCATCGAGGTTTCTGGAATAATTTTAACTAAAATGGATGGTACAGCCAAGGGCGGCGTCGTTTTAGGTGTTGTTGATCAGTTGGCAAAACCGATTCGTTTAATCGGCCTTGGTGAAAAAATAAATGATCTACAAGTTTTCAAACCTCGTGAATATATTCAGTCTATTTTAGGGATATCGGTATGATAAAAAGTTTTTTATTATTGTTTGTGCTGTTTTCTTCAGTTTTAACATTAGCTGGTTCAAGTTCAAAAGATGTGAATGCAAAAATTTGGCCTGATTCAAGACCCAAAAATTTAAGATTAAGCTCGATGCAAAAACATATTCAAGATTGTCAGTTTGAGCTAACAGATTTAAATTTATTAAACACATTTAAAGATATCTATGAAGCTTTAGATAAAAAATACTTACTTTTAAGCGAAAAAACAATTCAGCGAGAAATTCTATATAAAGCTGAATCTCAAAGCTATAAACTAAAAGTGATCAACGATAAGATCACGAATTTAAAAATTGATGTTCAAGGTAAAGTTAAAAACGTGGCCATCGATACTAAAAATAAAGTTTCAACGGTGAAAGGGCGCATTCAGCAGGCCTTGTTAAATGCTGAAATTGAAAGCGACTGGGGTCATTTTTCAGAGATTCGTGAAAAAGGCATTGAGATCGAATACCGTTTAACCTCAGAAAAAATGACTCATTTGGTAGTTATGAATACGAAGCTGAATTTAAAATTGGCCTGTTCTGTTAAGAGCGAAGTCGATGTCTGTCTTTGTGGTCGAATAGACGAATCAAAATAGTCTGTTACAGCACCCTAAAGATATCGCCCCGCACAATATTAACTTAATTCTGAAGTAATTGTTGCCAGTTTTTTTCTGCAGCTTATACTTATTGATGTAAGTCCTTGTTTATTTTGGAATTTTTCAATTTCTATAATTCAAGGTT
>JANOOI010000201.1:0-1597 GCA_031421235.1 Bdellovibrio sp. | reverse complement strand
GACACCATTTTTATATCTGAACTAAAAGTAAAAACCAAACTCGGCGTACCCGCGTGGGAGCGCATTGTGGCGCAAACCATTATTCTGGATATTGAAATTGGCTACGACTTAAGCGCAGCAGGAAAATCTGATGCCATTGCTGACACCATTGATTATGGCGCTGTGGTTGCGCGCATTCACGACACCTTAAAACAGCATAGCTTTCAACTGGTAGAAGCGCTGGCCGAACACGTATGCCAATTAATTTTTAAAGAATTTGACGCTTTGAACGTTAAAATTAAAGTCGCTAAGCCAGCGATATTGCCTGGGTTGAAAGCGTTGGGGGTTGTGATTGAACGAAGCAAAAAATAAAATATTAAAAAGGTATATCATCTTCAAAATCATCGAATTTACTAGGATTTTTTTTAATATCTTTTCTTTCAAAATGAATATAATCGTCTCGCCAAGCAGTTGGTGACATTGACTTTAATTGCCCATCTTTATCAAATAAGCTTTTTTCTAACTTAAAGGTTAAAAATTCCTTCTTATCTTTTAGGGTTATGTATTTATTCCACTCGTAATAATTATTGTCAAATGGAGAGTCAATTGTATTAAATTCAAATGACCTTGCATTTTCAATCCACTCAGAAAATTCTTTAAGATTCGAGAAATATAGTCTATAACGATTACTTAACGACTTTCTAACAGCATCAAAAACTGGATGGTTTGAAAACAATATTTCATCAAAGGCTTTTTTATTGGTGTTATTTTGTTCAGAAAGAAATTTGACCAACTGTCCAACGGTGTCGAGACTTCTTTGAAGTTCCTCAATCAAAATTGTCTGTTGTTTACTAGCATGCTCTGTAAGCAGTCTTTGAAATAGGCCCGCAAGTTGATCTTGTAGTATTTGTGAAATATCAGAGGACACGGAAAATGGAAATATTGGATTGCCTTTTGGCAAAGCATTTATTTCTTCTAAAAACTCATGAATCTTAATATTATCTACAGCTGTGTATTTAACGCCTTCTACGCCCTTATTTACTAGAAAATATTTATGCTCATGAAGCACATTATCTTCAACAAATATATAAACTTGCTTTCCTCTATCTATAGCTGTTTTTAATTCTTTATGTGTAATAGAGCTACTTGTGCCAGCAGCATTACTGCCAAATCGACCACCAATAATGCAAATTAAAACTTCACAAAGATCAATTTCTCTATATGCATATTGCTCTGGGCTTTCTTCTTTTCCATATGAAACTTGCCCACTTTCATGGCGTACAGGTTCGTAACCTAGATTTTTTACAAAACGGTCTAGGTCTTCTCTAAGAGACCTCATGTCATAGTAAGTTGAACTAATAAATACTCTTGGTTTAGCCATAAATTACCATTTACTTTTCATATTAATCATAAGAATGACATATAAACCACTGCCTGTCACCCACCACCCTTGCCGCGCCTTTGGCTTGAGCGGCAGATGGTAGGCGGCGAGGACTGTTTGAGTGCGAAAAAACAGGATTTTAGCTCATCATTTTACCCTCTCCCTTGAAGGGCGAGGGAACAAAGTCGCTGGATTCCGACTTTCGTCGGAATGACGGTGGTGCTTAGCGGGTTTTCT
>JANOOI010000200.1:0-6201 GCA_031421235.1 Bdellovibrio sp. | reverse complement strand
AAGTTCAGCGCCCGTTTGGATCACACTAAAAAAAGTTGAAGTTTGTACGAACGACCATGGACCGTTTTGATCATTTGCTGTTTCAACTGAAACCTTTGCGATTGAATTGGGGTCAGCAAACTTAATTTTAAGACCTGAAACTGGATAATAACCCCCTACATCATACTGATAAATGATCTGGTCGTTGTTATTAGCTTTCGTGCCGCTGATTGCTTTCCATTGCAGTGGGGCTTCAACTTTTTCTGTTTCTACAGTGAACACGGCCTGTATATGGCCTAACTTGACTTCGTTTGGTGAACTTGGCCAAGAAATGCGGTAATAAGTATAGGCTGAACCTAATAACTGAATTTCATCTTTTTTTAATTTTTCAGCATCGACTTCAAATTTTCCTAAAACGACGTCAGATTCAATCACATTCCAGTTCTTCAAATCAGAACTGCCCTCGAGGATGACTTTAATAAAGTGATTGTCTTGAATCCCATCAAGCGAAACTTGAAATTTTTCAATGTTATTTTTAATTTTACTAGCATCGATCAAATAACCGATCACGTTTTTTTCAGCTTGGTTGATGTTGTTTGTGTTACTTGCTGGTTGCTGGCTGTTTAGAATTTCAGTGATTGTACCATCTTTTGCTGTAGATATTGTGATATGTCTAAAATGAGATCCACTACTTTTTTCGCCATACACAGGGAACACCGTCAGGTTTTCTGGTGGTAAAGATTTATCTATCAATTTTGAATCAGGCATCACTAAAATGTGCGGAACAACTTCGCCCTTAGCATTGAAAATGGCCAAATCAGTTAAAGAATTACTTTTAGCTACTTGATAGACATCTTCTGGTAAAACTACATCAATAACACTTTTGTTGTCTGTAATTTCGATTTCATTGCCAAAAGCAAAATCTTCTTTTGTCATATTCTGCTGGGCGAACAATGGACCTGTACTTATCAAAATTGCAGATAGAATAAAAAAATTATTTGTTATCATTTACAGTGGCCTCATTTAATTTTGGTGGGATCGGTGAAAAGTAGCCTACGATTAGAAATAATATTCCGACGACAATAAATGAAAATACTCTGGCGATGGTTTCTGTTTTAGAAAGATCAATTAAAAACATTTTGCCTACCACAACTCCTAATAAACTTGCGCCTGTAGCCCAAAGCCAACGATATTGTTTTTTCGATCCGTAGACCATGATAGCGATTCCTAAAAGCGTCCAGAACACTGAAAGGGCAACTTGAACTACTGCGGAAGAAAATAAGCTTGAGAACTCAAACGGAACACCCATGTAATGATGAATTGCTCGACATAGAACTCCGTTAAGCCAAATAAAATAAGTTGCGCCTAAGACAACACCTATATCTTTTTTCTTTACAAAATTTTTAATCCAGTCAGTAGGGTTAGCTTGAATGATATTAAATAGTTTAATCATCCAAATCGATGACACGAAAAGAATCCCTATGTGGGCTAGCTCAAGCGGATTCAAAAGTGGTATGTAAGGAAGGGGATCTGAATTTCCATTTTCAGTCCAATTTGTAATCATCAGCCATATCCACGATATCACCACGATTGGCGTAAGACCTAATGTCATATAGGTTGCATGATGCTTTGCCACCGGCCATGGTAATAAATCTTTTTTTTCTGTCACAAACCAAATAGCAAGGATTGGGGCCATTCCTTGGGCTGCCCAGCGCCACGCAGATGATTCGCTAACATAGATCATTCCTAGCCAATTAAATTCTCTGGCAAATACACCGACTAAAACCCATAGCACACCCGGGTGGCCAATTCTTAAAAATGAATTACTTTGAACATCGAAATTTTTGTCGTTGTAAAAAAGAATGTAGTAATAAGTTAAAAAAGCAAAAGCCCAAGCGCCATATCCAAAATTTTCGAAAGGGTGTGCATAACGATTAAGACTGACTAAGAAAGCTAAAATTAAAACAAATACAAAACCATGCGCTAAAAATTTAAATTTATTCCATGCGATCTTTTGACCTATTAAAAATACGATCAAAGCCCCTACTGATACATAAAGCAATTGCAGATTAAGACGAAATTCAAAGGGAAGCGGTCCGGACAGAGAAAGATAGCTTTCAGAATTGCGGTGAATTTCATACAATCCACCCAAGATCCAACCAATCGATCCCATGATAAATGTGATCATTGGAATTTCTGCTTCCTGCGGGGATAACTGAGATTTATATTTTTCACTTATGAAGCTAATAAAATAAAATCCCGTGGCGATCAGTACACAACTAAAGAAAAATATATTTAGAAAAACTAAATTTGACGAACCCCTTGGTAAACCTAGAAAAAATGACACTGATGTTGCAAAAATTAAAAATGTACTGAAATAGCGTGCAGCTTGACGTTTTTGTCTAAGTGAAACCCAATAAATACCTGCAGCTTCAAGGGCCCAAATCGCTGATGTTTTTAGTCCATCAAAAGCAAGCGGGATAGCCACGGTCGTAAAAATTATTCCGATTGAAACAAAAGCCTCAGATATCAAACGGTAATGACTGTTTTTGTGTTTGATTAAATAGCGGCTTAATAAAATATAAAACGCAGCTAGTGCCAACGCACTAAAAGCACCGGCGTATTCGATCCCCTTCACAAGTCGCAGTTGTAGCACAAGCGTTAAAAGAGATGTTCCGAAGACAATTGTGCCATCGACGTAACCCCGTAGTTCAGGTTCTTTTTTGTTTGCAAATAAAAGCGGTATGGTCACGTAAATCAAGAAAAAGATAATTAAAAAAGGCTGCGTCGACGAATAAAGGTCAGGATTATATTTTAATACCCCCCAAACGGAAGCAATTCCAAATGTAAAAATAAAACCAAGCAGATTCAATTCGCGCCAAGATTTTTTCCAGGAAATAAAAATAATCCCTAAATTTAATACCGTGTAATAGCTGAACAGAACAACGTGCTGACCCTGACCTGTCGAAACTAAAATCGGTGCAAGAAATCCACCTAATAAGCCGAAGGCTGCTAAATTAAGCGAATCCTGTTTCACCGCTAGTACACAAGTCGCCACTGTGAACGAAATCAATAAAGCAAATGCTGCCACTGGTGAAATCATCGCGTACGATTTCAGCGACACAAACGTAGTCAGCATCAACACGCCGATACCACCACCTTGTAGAATCAGACCGTAATCCCGTGATTTCAGTCGAAGGTTCCACCCTAGTTTTATTAAGCCTACGCCTAGCACAGCAGACCCAATCAATCGAAATTCAATTGGCAGCATGTCGTTATCAATTGCGTATTTTAAAAGAAACGAGATCCCAAAAAATATAAGCACAACGCCGACTTTTACAATGGTGTTTCCTGTCATAAAATAATTTTTGATTTTATTGAATAAAACAGTGATGGGATCTGGTTTGGACGGTTGATTATTGGCTGGACGATGAGGTGTGGGACTAGTATTGGAATTAGCAGGCGGCGACAAGAATGCCAGCGGGTGTTCCGCTAGAATTTTCAATGGTAATGGCTCTGGAGGATAAGTTTTTTCTGCTATGGGCTGGGTTTGTTCGATTGATGGCGCTGATAAATTAATTGCGCCTAACCTCTGCTCTAATTTTTCAATCTTTAGCTTTAGATCCCGTGTTGTTTTCGCAAACTCAAGTCTTAAATCATTAATGCGTTTGTTAAAATGATTTATGTATCCTAATCCAATAGCACATACGGTGAATAAAAATAAATATGACATGAATCTAGCCTACGTTGGATGCTAAAATTTGTTTAGTTCTTATTGCATCCGCCAGACTAACGGCTTTATCTAGCCTAGCTTACCAAGATTTGTACGTTGTTCTACCAAAGCTTAACAGCAGGCAAGCCAGTCGGGATATTGAATTGTTGCAAAACAAAGATCACAACAAAAAGTGTTGCTACCCCAATAATAATATTTTTAACGATTGCGGGCATGCTTATTTGTAAAATGATCCAGACCGCAAATCCAAATACTGCAATGACGATTAAAAGTGGCAAAAGAGTCATATTTTCCCCTTGGTTAAGTTTTTAATTTTAAATCGACTTAAGACCGTACTGTAGATTTTTTTTTGAATTGTTGCAAACCTTTCGGTGCATAGCGTGTAAATAAATTTCAGATGAATATCCGCAAAAACTCATCCAAGCTAAAGACATGAAAAAATTTAAATTGTTTGTAGTGATTACAATTTTAGCGGGCATAGCCAATATTGCTTACGCCAATCCAAAAGCTTGCCAACATGATGCGGATACTTTTCGTTGTGTAAAATACATCAAAAATTATGATGGCGATACGATCACTTTTAATATTCCAGACGTGCATCCACTATTCGGAAATAATATTTCTGTCAGAGTCCGCCATGTGGACACGCCAGAGGCCAAAGGGAAGCTTCCCTGTGAAAAAGATGCCAGTCGAACTGCAAAGCGTTTAGTTGAAAACAAGTTAAAACTGGCTAAAAACATTGAACTTAAAAATGTGGGACGTGACAAATATTTTAGAATATTAGCTGATGTCTATGTTGACGGTGCAAATTTATCAGATTCATTATTTAAAAATAATTTGGCTTACAGGTATGAAGGCGACACCAAACAAAAAATCGACTGGTGTAAGCGTCTTCCAGCCTCTAAGTAGATGACTTCACCTTTCCACGCAACAATTCACGCAACAGGAGTCAGATTTTGGTATGTCATCATTAACACGTAAGCGAATTTTTTCGTTAATTAATTTAGAACGCAGCACTTTATTCTGGGGATTATTTTTTCTAGTGATTTCAAGTATTGCTGGCTTAGTTTATCCACAGTTTGTGCGTTGGATGGTGGATAATGTACTCACGGCCAAAGATTACGCTTTACTAAATAAAGTGGTCTTAGGTTTGTTCGTGGCCCTTTCAATCAGTATGATCGCAGGCAATATTCGTTATTATCTTTTCACTTTAAGCGGTGAACGTATTGTTTTAAAACTTCGCGAACAGCTTTATCAAAGCATTTTAAAACAAGAAGTCGCTTTTTTTGATTTTAATCGCACAGGCGAATTAATGAGCCGACTTTCTTCTGATTCAACAACTTTACAAAACACTGTTAGCGTAAATATTTCCCAAGGGCTAAGAAACCTAGCCCAGGTTATCGGTGGTTTTGCGTTTATGTTTTATACGTCTTGGAAATTATCTGCGGTGTTGTTAATTATCATTCCGCCCGTTGCAGGAATGGCGTATTTTTTTGGCCGTAAGATTCGTGTATTATCAAAAGAATTTCAAGCTACAATAGCTGATAGTTCAATCGTTGCTGAAGAAACCATTTCAGGTCTGCGTACTGTAAAATCTTTTGTGCAAGAAACAAATGAAGTTAATCGGTATCAAAAAGCTTTAAACAGTGCGCTTTCAATTGCCAGATTACGTATTCGTGCGATTGCAGAATTTATGACGTTAGCCATGGTTTTAGGGGTCACGGCCATTTGTTTTGTGCTTTGGTTTGGTGGACGGGAAGTCATCGCTGGATCGTTATCTTCCGGGGAACTTGTTCAATTTTTACTTTATTTATTTGTCGTTGCAATTGGTGTCGGAAGTTTAGGAAGCCTATGGGGAGACCTTATGGCCGGCGTCGGGGCCAGCCAACGTATTTTTGAAATCATCGAACGAAAGCCTGCCTTAAACGACACAGGAAAAACTTTAACAGCAGTGCGCGGCGAAGTTGAATTTTCACATGTTCAGTTTGCCTATCCCACTAGACCTGATGTTGATGTGCTGACAGATTTAAGTTTTAAAATGAATGCAGGTCAAGTGATCGCGTTTGTCGGAATGTCAGGTGGCGGGAAAAGCACGATTACGAATTTAATTGCCCGTTTTTATGATCCCACTAGTGGGATTATTCGTTTTGACGGTGAACCGATTACAGAATTAAAGGCCTCATGGTTACGTGAACAAATCGGTATCGTTTCACAAGAGCCCATTTTAATTTCATCAACCATTGAAGACAATATTCGTTACGGAAAACCTGAGGCTACCGATACCGAAGTTTTAGAGGCAGCGAAGTCAGCAAACACTTTAGAATTTATTAATAAATTTACCGAAGGTTTTAAAACCCGTGTTGGCGAACGGGGCATTCAACTTTCAGGTGGGCAAAAACAGCGGGTCGCCATTGCCAGGGCTCTATTAAAAAATCCGAAACTTCTTATTTTAGATGAAGCGACCAGTAACTTAGATACGGCTAGTGAAC
>JANOOI010000199.1:0-4403 GCA_031421235.1 Bdellovibrio sp. | reverse complement strand
GCAATGGCTTGTCGATGGTATTCAGTGCCGTATCCTTTATGTTTTTCGAAACCGTAAGCTGGATGTTCCAATGCCATTTCTGTCATTAACCGATCTCTGGCTACTTTTGCAATTATAGATGCTGCAGAAATGCATCTCACGTGTTGATCGCCTTTAATGATAGCTAGTTGCCTTGTTGGTCCGATATTCGGAAGAGTATCGCGCCCATCAATGACAACACTGGCCATTTTGAATTCAGGATATTTTTTATAAAAATCTTCAAGAGCACGCTTCATAGCCAGAAAAGTCGCCTGGCGTATGTTCACTTGATCAATTTCAAGCACGCTTGCCCAGCCAATGGCAAATTTATGATTCGCACAAATATCATCAGCCAGTGCATATCTTTTTTCTTCAGATAAAGTTTTTGAATCGACGTAATGGTCGTGTGGTTTTGATTCGTCTAAAATAACAACGCCGGCACAAACTGGACCGGCGAGACATCCCCTACCCACTTCATCGACTCCGATGAGTGGTTGAGGCAACGAGAGTAATATTTTTTTATTAAAACTAAGCTTCTTTTTTTGAGGCATTTGATACTGGTGCCGCTAATTCAGATTCGATACGAGCCGCTTTACCATCTAAATCTCTTAAGTAGTAAAGTTTAGCACGACGGACTTTACCGTGTGATACTAATTCAACTGAATCAATTGTTGGTGAGTTAAACGGAAAAGTTCTTTCCACACCAACACCAGCAGAAATTTTACGAACAGTAAACATCTTGTGAGAGTGACCTTGAATTTTAGTCACAACACCTTTGTAAAGCTGAACGCGTTCTTTTTCGCCTTCGATAACTTTAACGTAAACGTTAACAGTATCGCCTGGAGCAAAATTAGCAATTTTAGGATTTTTAGTTGATTTTAAAGTTACACGGCGAACTAAGTTCGTTTCTTTAGTCGCTATAGTAGCTTTTTTTTGCTTTTTAGAAATCGTTCGAGTTGTCGTAACTGCTTTTGAATTTTTCTTAGCCATATGTCGTCCTTTATAATTACAAAGATCTAATGTGTTATCATGTACCTAGCAGGCGGTCAAGACAGATACTTGCCGCTGATCTGACACAAAGATGACGGTAGTCATCTTTGGAATCCCCTTTTATCGGATCCAAAATAGCATGGCAATTTTTCATAAAATCTTGAGTTAATCCAAAACCTGTTCCAAATATAAGCATGTAAGGGTCGTCCTCGGTGGATAAAATCGTTTTAAATTGTGAAAAGCTGAACTTCTCTTGCCCGGGTAGATGTCTGGCGTGCGTGGCTATAATTTTAGCTTTTGGCTGACCCCAATCAAGCAAAGCTTTTTCCATATTTTCGGCAGTTCTAACGTCACTTAAAGCCGTTTGTCTCATGGGGTTTAATTTAGATCCCTCACCGACCCGCCAGTGATCTAGGACACGCTCTACGAACATCAATTGTTCTTTCAGTGGGTGAATTAGGTAATATCTTTCAACGCCGTACACACGGCAAGATCTTGCAATATCGTGGATATCAAAATTAGTAATATTCGTTGCACACATTCGCCCTTGTCTATCAATAATTGGGTAATGCATCAAAGCTACAGCTAAGGGAGCTTTTCGTTTCATAACACTAACTTCCTTGCTCTAAATTTTGAATCATTTGTTTTAAAAATCTTTGAAATTCCAAGATCTCATCACTTTCAAAAATTTCTAATAAATCCGTTTCAAAATCAGGACTGTATTTTATTATTTTTTTGAATTGGCTGATTAGATCATGATCCATTTTTTTAGTCATATGATCTTTAATGTATAGATCTAATAAATCTTTTCTTTTAAAGTACGTCACCATAACTGATGTGATGTTTTTCCATAGATTAATTCGTTCATGATGACCTGACAAAAGTACGCTAGGAACTTTCAATTCACCGTGCGACCCCTGATAAACCTGAGGTTTCGTGAACTGCGGTGATTCTAATAAACCCTTTGATAAAGAATCTTCAACAACAGATTCTGCATTACCGACAACGCCTTTCACTAACCGGGATAAGCTTTCAGTTAATACTAAAGCTGCTAGTTCACCACCACTTAAAATATAATCACCGATCGAAATTTCTACATCAATGTATTGATCGATTATCCGGTGATCTACACCACCGTAACGTCCACAAAGAATATTGATATGATCATAGCTGACTAGTTCATTTAAAAGTTCCTGATTTAATTTTTTTCCTTGTGGAGACATATAAATATTTAAACTTTTAACAGAGTTTTTTTTGTTAAGATCAGTAAAGACTTTGTCAGCAATATCTGGTCTTAAAATCATGCCGTCGTTATCGCCATAAACTTTTTCATCAACTGATTTATAATTATTGTCAGAATAATTTCTTAAATTAATAATTTCATATTTAAATACATTTTGATCGATTGCTTTTTTTAACAAGGCATCTTGCAAGTAGCCTGCTATCAAATCAGGAAACAAAGTAATATAAGTTAAACTAAGATTCGTCTTCATTGATTGCTAGTAACCCTTCGGGTAAAATCATGTGTATTTTTTTATTAGCATAATCAATTTCTTTAACGAAATCTTTCACAAACGGAATGTCATAGACTATTTGCGTTTTTGATCTCACTGATAAATTGTCGTGCCCGCTGTTGTTCGAAAAACCAACCACAGTGCCGATGACACCTAAACTTTGATCGATCACTTCAAAATTTTCAATTTCAACTAGAAACAATGAATCTCCATTGCTAGAAGCAAAAAACGATTCTTCTAAGTAAACACTTTGTCCAATTAGGGCTTCAGATTCATTTCTGTTTGTTAAACCCTCAACTTGAACTTTTAGGCCGTCTTTATGTTCAGCCATCTTAATCACTTCGTAGGGCTTAAATGCTTCGCCCAAGAAAAAAACTTCGATGTCACCAATCCATGAATAATCTTTGGAAAAGAAAATCACGTACAGATCACCCTTTAAGCCGTGGGCGTCTTTAACTTTACCGATTTGACGGTATTTTGAATTATTGTTTTCTTTTTCTGACATCATTTAATAAAACATCTTATATTCTGAAAAATAAAAAAGGAGTCTTTTCGGACTCCTTTTTAAAATTATTTAGTTCAATGGAAAACTATCTAGAGTCTATTCAGCTGGCTTATTCGACGATATCTAAGTGATAACGTTTATTCAGCTTAGTTCCAGCGGCTCTGATGATTGTTCTCATGGCTGCTGCTGTCTTCCCTTGTTTACCGATCACTTTACCAAGGTCTTCTTTATCTACTTTTAAAGCTAAAAGGGTCGTTTGCTGTCCCGGAATTTCATCCACTTCAACATTATCTGGCTTATCAACTAAAGACTTAGCCATATGTACAACAAGATCTTTTAAATTATCCATTTTTCCTCCAGCTTAAGCCTAGAACCTCTTAACAAGATTCCTTCATACATTTTGACAAACTTTTGTTTTGCAAACAAGTGAATTAATCAGTTCACAAAACAATTTACAGTCAAAACTATGCTTTTTTAGCTTTGGTTTTAGTCTTCGGAGGTGAATTTTTACGGGCAGGTAATGCTAAACCACCTAATTTTAAAACGTGTCTTACCGTTTCAGAGGGTTGAGCCCCTTTAGTTAGCCATTCTTGTGCTTTTGCAACATTAAGGACAACTTTTAATTGCTTACCTTTTGGAGTTGGAATGTATGTACCCAACACCTCAATAAATTTTCCTGTTACATAACGACGAGAATCAGCAACAGTGATTCTGTATTTAGGATCGTGTTTAGCTCCAACGCGCGCTAGACGAATAACAACCATGATAACTTCCTTTACAACGGTACAGTTCTTAAAATAACAATTCTTAAGTTAATAAGACGAAGATTAAGTTTTTATATGTTAACTGGGACGAGATCAATCTTTTTGTAATGATAGACTGTCTTTTTAGCAAAAAAATAGCTCTATACAGACCTACGCGCCCTATAAATGACTATCAGAATGGAAACTTCAGACCTTTACCACCCATGCCCCCGCCTTTACCACCACTGCCAAACGGAGACTTTATTTTGCTAGCTCCTTTACCGCCACCCATGCCCATCTTCATCATCTGACTCATCATTTTTTTAGAGTTCTCAAACTGCTTTACCAGTTTATTAACATCTTGAACTTGCGTTCCGCTGCCTGATGCAATTCTTTGACGCCGCGAGCCATTGAGCACTCGATGATCATCACGCTCTTGCAAAGTCATTGATCTAATAATCGCTTCGATTTTTTTAACTTCATCATCAGGTGGAGTCATCGTCTTCATTTGTTTAGAGATCTCTCCCATGCCCGGTAAAAATTTCAACATCGATTCAATTCCGCCCATTTTTTTAAGCTGCTGAATCTGAGTTAAAAAATCTTCTAATGTGAATTCATTATTCATCATTCTTT
>JANOOI010000198.1:0-1844 GCA_031421235.1 Bdellovibrio sp. | reverse complement strand
AAAAATCGTGTTGAGGCTTTTGAAAAGTGGAAAAATGAATTGTCACAAAAAAAATCTCCTGCCCTTGCCGGCAGCTTAAGTGCACTTTTGCCTGGTGCTGGCCAAGCCTACACTGGCAGCTGGCAATCAGGTGCGATGGCTCTTGTTCTTAACGCTTTATTTCTATCGGCAACTTTAGAACTTAAGGATAAAAACTTAGATAACACAGCTCTAGTTAGCGGCGTTGTGTTTTCAATCACTTATTTGGGAAATATTTTGAATGCGGCCGAATCAGCTAAACTGTATAATCAAAATTCAAATAAAGCTTTGATTGAGACTGAAAAGAAAAAACAATTTCCGGAACTACAACTTGGTGAATAAATTTATGAAGTTAAATATGATTATTATAAATGACATCAAAATTCACATTAAAAATTATATCAACATTCAATTAATTTTTTTGTGTATTTTAGTTTTATTTACCCAGTCTTGCACTAAGGTCAGCTTAGGTTATCGCTTAGGCAGTGGCGAAGTCCGTAGTCGAATGGCTGAAAGTTTTGATTTTCAGCCAAGCAATAAATCTAGAAAAGTTGATTTTGCTTTAAAAGAACATTTCGAAAATAACAAAAAACCTGTTTTTGTTAAGATTCAAATTTTTCTAAAAAGCATTATCACCGCAACCGAAAAAAAGCAGCCTGAGTTGACTGACGTGAATACTTTATTTATACAAGCCAAACAGTTGCAAATTGATAATGTTGATTTATTTAAACCTAGTTTTGAACTGGTCTTGACTGAAATCGAAGATCCAGAGGTTAAAAGTTTTTCGAAATATTACATAAAAAATTATAATGAAAAAAAAGAAGAGCTTGCCAGTGTTGATAGTTATAAATCAAAAAGAATAAAATCATTTAAACGAATTATTGGTTTTATTTTCGATGAAATTAATCCTCAACAAGAAGTTTTAATTAATGAATTTGTAACTAACAATATTGAATATTACCGTACTCAAATAGAAATCAGAAAAAAATTTAATGATGATTTAATCAAGCTTTACCCTGACAAAAAAAAGATGATCGATCTGAGTTTAAAATACTACAAATCCGATGAAGACATTCGCACTGCTGATTACAAAAAAATTCGTGCCCAATTTGAAGACAACCTTAAAAAGTTTGTCTTATTGCTGTGGTTGCAGACAACTCCAAAACAGAAACTGCATTTCTTGTCCATACTAAAAGATATTGAATCTGAAATTGAATCTATAATTAAAAAATAAATTTGGATTCAACCAACTTTTTAAAGGAAAATACTGGTTGTACCCAGATCAATACTTACAGCCGACCTGTTAACACTAGAATCAAAGTAGACAGTACTCAGCTTTTATTTCTGCTTGCAAGAAATTAGTACCCGACTGAATTCAAATAATTGAAAAATGAATTTCTTACTTTTTTTTACAGAATTAATTTAAATTCTATTATGTAAGCTCGAATTATTTCTATTCTTGTCTTTGGTGCTCGGAAGTCCTTTTTTATTTATGTTTTATATCCTCAATTAAATTTAATTAAAGCAGCACATGTACATCACGGATTTTTCGAATTGAAGAAGGCTGAGCAGTTTAAACGATGATTGCTGTTCAAACCTTTTATGACGGAGACAAAATTGCTGTTCATGCCTCAGCGGTCAAAACGCCTGATAAAATATTTGGCCATGGTGCACATAAATGTAGATTTGATTACGGTATTTAGAAAAATTGGTCGGGGCGATAGGATTCGAACCTAGTCTTAAAAGTCGCTTGATTCACAAAGATCTAATACGAAATCTAAATGGTCAGATCCCTCTTGTATTCAGCTCATTTATTTAAATTTTTC
>JANOOI010000197.1:0-1908 GCA_031421235.1 Bdellovibrio sp. | reverse complement strand
GCCTCTGGCGAAGCTGGAGGAATTACGCAACATATCGGTGCTTATTCAGTTAAAACTGAAGACGGAAGTCTGATTACTTTCTTAGATACTCCGGGCCATGAAGCCTTCACAGCTATGCGCGCGCGCGGTGCGAATGCTACTGATATCGCGATTATCGTTGTAGCTGCTGATGATGGGATGATGCCACAAACTGCGGAAGCCGTTAATCATGCGAAAGCCGCTGGCGTTCCAATGATTATTGCTGTGAACAAAATGGATAAACCAGGTGCAAATCCTGATCGTATTAAACAGCAATTAACAGAATTTGAAATCGTCCCTGAAGAATGGGGTGGTAATACAATTTTCTGTGAAGTTTCAGCTTTAAAAAAGACGGGAATTCCAAAACTTTTAGAAAATATTAAATTACTTGCTGAAGTCGCAGAATTAAAAGCGAATCCAAAACGCTCTGGAGCCGGAATCGTAATTGAAGCCAAACTTGAAAAAGGAAGAGGCCCAGTTGCAACGATTTTAGTTAAAGATGGTCATGTTAAAATTGGACAGTACATTGTAGCTGGTAGTATGAAAGGTCGCGTGAAATCATTAACTAATGATAAAGGCGAACGCATTCTAGAAGTGACTCCGGGATTACCAGCAGAAGTTTTAGGTTTAGAAGGTGTGCCATCAGCCGGAGATCGTTTCGACGTGGTTCAAGACGAAAAAACAGCTGAACAAGTTGTTAACATCAGAAAACTAGCCACTTTGAAATCTAAAGAAGGACATAAAAAAGTTTCTCTTGAAGATTTATTTGCAAAAGTCACCCAAGGCGAAGTTAAAGATTTTAACATTGTTCTAAAAGCTGACGTGCAAGGATCTTTAGAAGCGATTCAAGGGATGTTAACAAAATTAACATCGATTGAAGTAAAAAATAAAATTATTCATGCTGCTGTTGGTGGTGTAACTGAAAATGATGTATTATTGGCTCAAACAGCAAAAGGTATTGTCATCGGATTTAATGTTAGACCAGATAATAATGCTCAGGCTAAAGCGAAACAAATTGGCGTTGATATTAGAAGTTATTCGATTGTTTATGAAATGATGGATGATATCAGAAAAGCAATGCAGGGCCTATTAGCTCCGCAAGTTGTTGAGAAAGTTATGGGAACAGCAGAAGTTAGAAATACGTTCTCAGTGCCTAAACTTGGAATGATTGCAGGATGTTTAATTACTAACGGTAAAGTTCAGCGTTCGAATATGTTGCGTTTAGTTCGTCAGGGTAAAATTGTATACGAAGGAAAATTGGCTTCGCTTAAACGTTTCAAAGATGACGCTAAAGAAGTTCAAGAGGGCTTTGAATGCGGTCTTGGTATTGAAAATTTTAATGATATTAAAGTCGGTGATGTGATTGAAGCTTTTATTAAAGAAGAAATTGCACGCGAATTAACACCACTTTAATCACAAGAATAAGAAGAATCTATTATGAAAAATATGGGAGATGGTCGCAGGATTGCGCGGGTTGAAAAAGAAGTTCTATCCGTTATTTCGACGTACATTATTCAAAGATTGCAGCGTGAATTACCAGGTTTGGTGACGATTACTCGTGTGCAAATTCCTGCCGACTTAAGAACAGCTCGTGTTTACGTAAGTCTTCTGCAATTAGATTTACTAGTGAAACCAAAACCTGAAACGTTAGATCAAGCCGTCGATGTTTTACAAACGTGGGCGCCGGAAATTCAACATGAAATCGGGTCGCAGTTAAAAATGAAATTCTTACCTAGATTGACTTTTTTTGCTGATGAATCGACAGAAAAAATTCTTAAAGTCGAAAAAATAATTTCAGAAATCGGCCAAAACAAAATATCTAAATCAGATCTTGAAGATGAAGATTAAAGAACGAAAAAATCTACACGGTCTACTGTTGGTGAATAAACC
>JANOOI010000196.1:0-17233 GCA_031421235.1 Bdellovibrio sp. | reverse complement strand
CTAGCATGTTGGGGGCTGTGTTGACGAGCCTGAAGTTAAGACCTATGGCTGTTGACAAGGGGCTTCAGGGCCAACAGCGTGCTAACTAAGCTTTACGAGTTACTTTTTTCTTTTGAGGAGCTGCTTTTTTAGCTTTCGGTGCTGCCTTTTTTGAAGAAGTCTTTATTTTCGACTTTGGTTTCAACTTTGACTGCACCATTTTTTCGATTTTTGATCGTTGTGCCTGAGCTTTCTTTTTGTATGTTGTAAAGTTCTTTTCAACATCATGAGCTGACTTTTTAACTTGTGTGACAACTTTTTTAACTTCTTTTTGTAATTCATTTTCTGCAGCAACAACTTTTTTAACTAGATTTTTATATTTCGCTTTATATTTTGCATTTGCTGGATCATTAGTAGCTTGTTTGATTTTAGTTTGGATTTCTTTTGTTAATCCTTGGACGTCGACAATCACTTTTTGAACATTTTTAGATTCACTTAGTTTTTGAACTAATTGTTGGATTCTTGACAAAGCCATTGCGCTCTCCTTTTAAAAGTTTTCGTATGCGGACTTACTCAGTGTATAATTGAATTTACTTACAAAGTAAAATTAAAATTATTAATTAATGCTCCTGGGACCTGAAGCGCACCCATACTCCGTTTTAAATATGTACTGGTGTTTAGATAAACTGAAGATTCTTCAGTTAAATCAACTAAGTTTGGTCCAAAAATATTATACAGTGATTCATCAAATCGTAAATCTTGAATTGGTCCAACGATTTCACCTTTTTCAACCCAAAAGCAAGCAAATCGGGTCATACCAGTTAATCTGGCTGTCTGCACATCACTGTAATTAATGTAATGAAGATTCGATAAATAGAGCCCAGTACCTAGTTTTTCTAGAGCGTCAGCTTGTTTCAGTCCACCGGACCCTAAGATCAGTGATCTTGGGTTCTCGCCGGCTTCGGCCTGATTAGAGACTAAATTGTATTCCTGAGCTGTTTCTGTGCTGATCAATAATGATTCCAAATGGCCCTTTTTAATCAGATCTATTCGGGGTTGTGAAATTTCGCCGGTCGAATTAAACACAGGCACATAACCTAAAGAAAAATCTTCGTACATATTAAATTTATCGGAAAATAATAATTCTTTGTTTTTTAGTTTTCTAAGTGGCGCAGATCCGGAATTGTAAGCACTTTGACTAAGACTACCGTACGTCAATGTTTCAATAATTTCGGCGACCGCCATGGGTTCAAGGTAAACATTGTATTGACCACGCGTGATTTTTTGTTGAGGACGTGCAAGCAGATTTAATTTAATTTTAGTGTTTTGCGCTTGGATTACGAAATCTTTTTCATCAAATTTTTCTGCTGCGTAGTAGCCTTTAGCTGCCAGGGGACCATTGTAAATTGAATAATCAAAAAAGAAATAATCAGATTCAAAAAAATGAAATTGACCTTCAGAATTAACTGAAGCTTGCCGCATTGGTCCTGAACACCATAATCCAGCTAAATCACTATCAGAAAAAACCTGATTTATCATCTGCGGAATTTCTTCATCAGTCGGTCTGTCAACTTTTTTGTAATTTTCAGATTGGCCATTATTTTTTAGATTAAAAAACTGTGGATGTGGGTCAACAAGTGGTAACTGTGTACGAGCCGTTGCTAAAAGCGACAGGGCATTTTGTAAATCATTGGCCAAATCGAGAGTTAAATTTATACACATTTTACAAAATCTTTGGTCTTTATGAAATTGCAAAGTGATTTCGTGTTGGCTTACATTTAAATTTTGTCTAACCAGTGATTTATTAAACCTGATAAAAGTGCTGTCTTCAGAATGTAAAATCAGACCTAATTGCTCATCTGACTTTAGATCTTGAAAAAGTCTTTCTGAAAAGTTTTTTAAATATTTTTGAATTGTCATTGTATTCTGAGCCATAACTAACCACCAAAAATTTCTATATTTTTAAATAAGGCATAAGGCGATGAATGTCCGACGCGAATAATTTGGCTGGGTTCACCTTTGCCACAATAAGGCGAACCATAAGTTTCGATTGTCGAGGACCCAGTCAGTGCCGTTAAGCTTTTCCAAAAAGGGATTGTGACTCCGCGGTAGTTCGGGTTTTTAACTGTCGATGTAATTTTTCCGTTTTTAATTTTTTTACCATATTCGCAACCGAATTGAAACTTACGACGGTAATCATCAATCGACCACGATCTGTTTGCATACATGATAACGCCATTTTCCACTTCTGAGATCATTTGATCAAAAGTGTGCTGGCCACCTTCTAAGTTAATATTAGCCATACGATCAATCGGCGGACGATTCCATGAACTGGCACGTGAATTTGCAACACCTGGTATGGGTTTAGCAAAAAGGGTTTTTGATCGGTATTGGCTTTCAAGACTGCCAAGACCTGCCATTAGTTTTCCATCTTTAATTAAATATTTTTTCTCTGCAGGATTGCCGACTTCATCGAATTTATAGCTCGACATTTCGTTTGTGACTGTGGGATCGAAAATAACATTCATGATATCGCTTCCGTACTGAAGCTGACCAAAATCCTGGGGTTGTACGAAGCTCCAACCAGCAAAATTTCTTTCGTCACCTAAAATACGATCAAGTTCTAAAGGATGACCAATCGATTCATGAATTTGTAAAAGCATTTGATCAGGTGCTAACACCAGATCACTGGTTGTCGTTTCACAGTTTTCGGCAGTCAGCAATTCTAAAGCCTGTGCAGCAGTTTCTTCGCAAAGGGGTAACATTTGATCAAGACTAAATAGTTCAGCACCGATTTGCTGGCAAAGACCGCGGCCACCATGTAATGATCTGCGCTGTGTTTCAGAACCTTCTTGAGCCGTTGCAGAAAAAGCGCTCACGACAATATTAAAATCCTGTTCAAAGGCTGCCCCTGCCGATGAAATGTATTTTTGATGGCATTCAATAACCATCGCATCAGCCTGGGCATTCACAATTTTATCTGACACTTTTAATTTAATCGAAGTCTGTTTTAAAAAATCATAAATTTCTGCCATCTGAATTTGATCTAAACTTTTTTGTCTTTGTGAAGTGAATTGCCCAATCGATGCCGGTCTAACCGATAAATCAAATCGAGCGGTGGGAATTTTTGCAGAAACAGAAGTTAAAAGCTGGGCTTTTTCAAAAGCTTTTTTAATGCCATCAGCAGTCAATTCGCAAGTTGAACCATAACCAATGTGACCGTCTTTAATAATTTCAATCAACAGGCCTACGTCATGAAAAGAAGTGATCTGATCGGGCTTGCCATTTCGCGCTGTAAAATCGCGTGTGGTTTCTGAAATCATTTTAAATGCCACAAAGTCGGCTTTATTTTTATATTTATTGAATTCGGATATAAAAAAAGCGTCTTTAGATAAATGAAGATTTTGTGATAAAGATTGTATTTGCATAGGCTCATTTTATAAGTCATCTTTTTAAAATGAGCAAAACAAGAGATGATTATTTGTCGAATCACTGGAATAAATACCCAGAATGCCCCAGGGGCTTTTTACAATACGGCAGGGTGCATCAGCTCAGATTGGGCACACACCAAGTCGCTGATTTTAAAGCTAAAGATAAACCAGAATTTAAAGGGTCTGATGTTCTTGTCGACGGAGATCTGATTGCATTGATGTCAGCAGGTCAGTTTGTGCTTTTAGCCCCAAATTTAACAACAGATTCTGGATTTTATAAAGTAGAAGACAATCCCTGGCTGAAAAAAAAGGCCTATTATGAATATATTCAATTCATTCGAAATTTTTTTACTGAAAAGCGTTTTTTAGACGTTAAGACAGCCTCTTTAGTGACTTGCCCTGGTACAGAACCATCTATCGAGGTTTTTGAAACCTATTTCGAGTTAGGATCTGAAAAGCACAAATTATTTTTGCCTACTTCACCGGAATTAAATTTAAAAAAACTACTCTCTATAGGAGCAGAACGAATTTTTGAGATTGCACCGGTTTTCCGGAACGGTGAAAAAACAGAACGTCATCATTACGAATTTTTGATGCTTGAATGGTATCGATCGATGTCGTACTTAGCAAATATCAAACATGATTTGATCGAACTTGTTGAATACTTATCTGATAAAATGAAAGTTGAACGCCCCAAAGAAGTTCTCACTTTTACAATGAAAGATTTATTTAAAACCTACTGTCAGTTTGATTTGACGCCACAAACATCGATTGAAGATTTTAAAAAACTAGCCCAGAAATTAAATATTGATGTGAAATCAGCCACAACAATCGATGATTACTTTTATTTGATTTTTATAACCAAAATCGAAAATCAATGGCCACAGGATCGATTAGTGTTCGTTGAAAAATACCCCCCATACCAAGCAGCACTCGCAAGAATCACTGCCGATGGCTGGGCCGAACGCTTCGAAGCTTATTGGAATGGGTTAGAATTAGCGAACGCATTTCATGAGTTAAATAACCCACAAGAACAAAGACACCGGGCCATCGAAGATCTTGAAAAAAAGAAATCTGCAGGAAAAAAACAAATCCAATTAGATGAAGATTTCTTTAGAGCGCTTGAGTTCGGTATGCCTCCATCAGCTGGTATTGCATTAGGGGTTGAAAGGCTCTATATGGCTTTAAAAAATGTCAAATCCATTGACAGTCTTGTGCTAAGTACACGTTGAAAAATTTTCTATAGTAAGTGCCGCAAATAGTCGCTACAACTCTCTTAACAAAGACGCACAAATCAGTTTTCAAATTTTTTTAGGAAACTGAAATTGATGTCATGGGGTTTGGGGAAATTATGTGGGGATTGAAATTTAAAGTCTGTGCAGGCGCTATTATTTCAATGTGTATTCTCAGTTCTTGTTCTGGCGGTGATCAAGGTCACACGGCTCGGGGGAGTTTGCCAGAGCAAGAATTGACGAATTACGATCAATCAGTTCCTGTGACAGACATATTTACAGGTCAGTGTGTAAACGCAGCTGAAAACACTTTAAGAACGTATTCAAAGAAATCAGTTCATTCGATCGTTAATGGCCACAAAGTTCAATCAGCTGATGTTGAACGAACACGCTCGATCTTGCTTTTAATTAAAGACGAAAAAAATAATATTAAAGTCTGTTCTTCAACTCTGATTAATGATGTGACATTAGTTACAGCGGCCCATTGTGTTCAAACAGCACAACAAATTATGGCTGTATTCCACACGGATATTACTTGTGAAAATGGGTTTGATCGTCTGAGTCACGGAATTATGGTTAATCTAACAGTGCCTCATCCTGATTATAAAAACAGTGAACAAATAAAATTTGATACAGATTATAATCCTGATATAGCTTTAGTTTTCCTAGAAAAAAAAGCGCCAGCTCATTACCCACGGTTTGTGATCGCGAATTCTCCTGAAAATTTGAAATCCAGTTTAGTCCTGTTTGGCTATGGCAAAACAATGCACGGAGATTCTCCGAATTTAGGAACAACAGCTTTAAGAAAAACGACGATTCCACAAGATGACTTTAATTTTAGAGACGGCAATATCGTGATTGATCAGAAAAATAAAACTGGAATTTGCCACGGAGATTCTGGCGGTGGGGCAATGATGCTAAATCAAGATAGTAAATTAGTTTTAACAGCAGTAAATTCATTAGTGTATACAACAACAACTGGTGTAACTGATTTATGCAACGATTCTTCGATGCTCGTTGTTTTAGATAAATATATTCAATGGATTGAAGACACAATTCGTCAACAAACAAAGTAATTACAGTTTGTATAATTTCAGTCTATGATTTCATAAAAAAGGATACTTTTATGAAATTATTTAAGATTAGTTTATTCGTTTCAGTTGTCACACTTATCGCTGGATGCGGGCTTATCCAAAAGCTAACTTGTAACACAAGTAATGCCGCAAGGTCTGCTCAGGAAGATGTTAAAAACGGACAAATCAGTCAACCTGGAAAAGCCAAAGGCGACAGCTGCGAAGGCGAATACACCAAACAGCATTACAAAGAAGATTACCAACGAGCTTACAGCCAAGCTGTTATCGATACGTGTACGGCAGCAAACGCAGTTTCAGCAGGACAAGCTGATGGTTTAGACGGAAATACGACAAAAAATCGCTGGAAACAGTTCTTAAGTTGTGAAAAAAGCAGTTTGATCAAACAATTTGAAAACACTTACAACGTAGAATTTACTAAAGCATTTTGTTCTGAAGGCCGTGCAGTAAAACTAGCAACTGAAGTCGGCGCTAAATTAGAAGTCATGAATTTCGATGCAGCTTTGGGCACATGCCCTGGCAATAAAAGCGCATTAAAAACGACCTATGAAAAAAGCTACCAATCTAGTTATGACAAAGCGATGATTGATAAAACAAATCAATTTGTGCAGTCGACAGGTACTTCAAACTTTAATTTCGCAGGAAGACCATATTCTGCATCTTGTCGGGTCGCTTCTGATAAATCGAATATTACCGTTGTAGTTAATAATCCGCATCCGCAGCAGGCTTTAGTGCAAGGTGTGTGGAAACATACGTATTATGATAAATCATTTAATCGCATTCTTGAAGATACATCTGCAGAAGCATTGATGTTGAGCCAAGCCAATCCAAAGTCGTTCATTAAAATGACAATGCCTCGTGACACGCAGTTTTGTCGTTCTGAATTTACTGTGCAATAGGTTTTGATTTTATAATTTAAAGGATCTTTATCTATTTATTTAATGATTCTTTAAGTTCTTTTCCCACTTTAAAAAAGGGAAGCTTTTTTTCGTCAACAGCGATGACTTCGCCAGTTCTTGGATTACGCCCTTTGTAAGCATCATATTCACGATTAACAAATGAGCCAAAACCTCTGATTTCGATACGATCATCTTTCATCAATGCTTCAACCATTGTATCAAAAATAGTATTGACAACAGCTTCAGCTTTTACACGTGTGATTCCTGCTTTATCAGAAACTAAATTGATTAGATCAGCTTTTGTCATTATAACCCCTGAATTCGCATTAAACGCACTAAGTTATCGAAAACATTGATATTATCGCGTGTTTTTTCGCTTTTGCAAACGATGTTTATTTGTGCGCCGCGCAGCTCTGAAAGCACCTCTATTGAAGTTTAAAACTCATTAGTTCCACTTAAAAACAGTAACAGTCAAAATTTTGTTTTTTCAATTATACTTGTATAGGCCGAAAGTAGAGTATCAATCATTTTTTCACGGTTAAAAAATTGCAAAACTTTATGTCGAGCTTTTTCGCCAAGGCCGATCATTGCGCTCTGATCTCTGAATATTTTTTTAAATAATTGGGCCAAGGCAATATCGTCAGCGGGACGAATCAAAAAACCATCTACCCCATCTTCAATAATTTCAGAAATAGGACTAAGCTCAGAACCAATAACTACTTTTTTCTGGGCCATGGCTTCGATAAGGCTTGGCTCTAGGCCAGTCGACCTAGAACTTAGATCAATGTAAACATTGGAAGCAGCAATAAAATCAAGGAGACCTTCAGCTGGCAAAGCACCTGTCATGATCACGCGACTGCCTAAAACATATTGAAGCATTTGATATTCAACTTCTTTAACTTTAGGGCCATCACCAACTAAAACTAAATAAATATTAGGTATTTTAAGGACTATCTTTTCAAAAGCTTTCAACAAGGGTTTAACTTCTTGAGCATTGGTAAAATCAGAAACAGCTAAGATAAATTGCGCATCATCAGGAAGTTGTAACTTCATTTTAAAGCTGTTGGATTCTTCACGCGGGGCAAGATCACCTAAATTGACTCCGTAGGGGACTGTATAAGTATGATAATCAGGGAACAAATAATATCTTTCCAAAAGTGTACGTTGCTGTGGTGTTGTTACAAAAAGACCATCAGCTGTGTCTAAAAGACTTCGATCATGAAAAAAATAATTTTGTAGAAATCGATAAATTAATTTGAACAAAGTTTGTATTTGAGACTTTAAACTTCCATCGTTTTCAGCAAGAATGGCAAACAATTGTGACATCGTTATGGCTTGTACATCGTAGGCTATACAAGTTTTGAAATTCTTTTTATGTCGACCAATTTTATAACCGCCATTATCTAATGAATGCACAATATCGAAAGGTTTTTCTTGATGAAGAGCTGTAAATTTTTTATGAGCAGCATCAGCAAAACGTATATTTTTAGTTGGCTTATTTTGATCAAAAACATAATAAGCTTTGATTCCATCACGTTGGATCTCAGCCATTTTCATCGGAGACGTAGACGATATTATTGTCACTTCATGGTTTTTATTCGATAAACCACGAGCTAAAGGCCATAATAAACCAGTATCGGTCGAGCGGCTTTGCACATGTATCTTTTGGCCAACTAAACATATACGTAATTTCTTTTCTTCACTCATGAAGCCTGGTTCCTTCTTAAAAGCGAATATTTTTTCTGAGATATTTTTAAGTAAGTCCTCGCCAAATCATTTATTTTCTCATCAATAACAACATTTATTTTTAGTTTTGAATCAGGCCGTATTTCTTGATGAATCGCCTTAAAATTGTTTGCGATGATACAGTTTTTTCCGTGCTGCCAAAACGGTGCAAATCCCGTGGCCTGCTGTTCGTTCATCACTAAGAAAGAATTTGTTTTTTGCGAACACTCAATCCAGTTTGCAAATTGGGGGCTATCAATTTCGGTAAAATTCAGAAGAATACGGCAGTTTTCAGTTTGTAAAATATTTTCTAGAGTTAATTTTTCTGTAATGAGCGCAAACCGCTGAGCAAACATATTTTGAGATTTAAAAGCATCCCAGGACTTCCTCATTTTAGAACTCACATTTACGATTGATGTTACATCAACGTAGAAAAAGCTATCATCTAAAAGATCGGGCTGATCTTTAAAAACTAACAACTCGTCAAAGCTTTTGATCACTGGAAAAACAAAAGATAAATTTAAGGGTTTTTCTTCTGATTTTGGTAAGGACTGGTAATTGGGGATATACGGTAAAATAATTTTAGAACCGCTAAAGTGTCTTATTTTTTTTAGATCAGAAACAGAAGAACATGTAATGGCGTCAAACAAAGCTAAAGATTTTTCTATGGCCTTATTGTGTTTTTTAAAACTATAATTAGTTAGCAAGATTGGTATTTGTAATGATTTTGCAGTCAATATAAACAATAATTTTTTTAAGCTCATTTCATACTGATTATCAACAAAATGGATCACGTCATAACGGTTCAAAATAAGGCGGGCTGGATGTGGGTTTTCAGTTACTTCTGAATGATAACCTAATTTATTTAACTCAGTTGCTAAAAGCTCTGCTTGTGATAGTAAGTCAGTGCCGACTATGAGGATTTTCATGCTTCACCATCAAATGAAATGTTAAAGGCTTTGAATATTCTTGGTAAGTTTTTACGATTGGCTTCTGGAATATTTCTTGAAGCTAATGTTGAAGGTTTGATCCAGTCTAAACTTGTATGGTGCTGAGCTTTGGGTTCGCCTTTCCAAAATAAAACTTCATAAAATAAAATAATGATACCGACTTCGCCGTAAGAGTGCGTACAAGCAATTTTTAATTCGCCGATTTCGGCACTGATTCCAAGCTCTTCACGCAGTTCGCGGGCTAAAGCTTCTTCAGGCGTTTCGCCCATTTCAATTTTTCCACCGGGGAATTCCCAAAGCCCTGCTAAAGTGTGTGTTTCGGGTCTTTGGCCAATTAAAATCAAATCGCCTTTTTTGATTAGGCCAGCAACAACAGGAATCCAATGCTTTTTAGTTTTAATAATTTTTTTAGCCAGAGAATCTGTGTTTGGCAATTTTTGCGACCTTTCTAAAAAAGCCAGGCCCTTCAAAAACCAAAGTTGAATAGACTTGGACCAAATCAGCACCTTTGTCTATTCTTTCAAAAACATCGTCGGCTGTCATCACTCCACCGACAGAAATTAAACATTTTTTTTCATTTTTTTGTTCTAAGTAGTTTTTAGCTGTATATAACGCACGCAGCGATTTTTCTTTAAGTGGTTTTCCAGACATGCCGCCATCAACCGGGTAAAAAGGCGTCTCTGCACGATCTAGTGTCGTATTAGTTAAAATAAAACCATCTAAGTCATGGGAAAGACACACATCAAGAACGTTTTTTAAATCTGGTAACTCATGATCAGGACTGATTTTCAGAAACAAAGGTTGTTTTAAATGCAACGATTGATGCTTTTGTATGATTGGCTTCAGAAAACTTTCAAAGGCCGCGGGCTTGGCTAAATCGCGAAGGCCAGATGTATTTGGGCTACTGATATTGATGACAAAAGCATCGGCTAATTCAGAAAACTGTTCTACAAGGTACTGATAATCTGAACTAGCATCCTCATTTGACGTTGTTCTATTTTTTCCAATGTTAACAAACACCGGCAAGTTTGATTCAGATTTGTACTTTTTTAGATTGTAATAGGCTTCATCACTGCCAGCAGATGGAAAACCCATTTTATTCCAGACAGATTCAGTTTTAATATCACGTCTCATGATGGTGCCAGGATTTGGACTTTGAGCTTTTGGCGTGACAGTGCCAATTTCTAAAAACCCACAACCAACTTTTTGCCATGCAGTCAGGTGTTCGGCATTTTTATCGACTCCACCAGCAATTCCTAAACGATTTTTAAATATAAGATTTTTGTATTTGTAGCTGTTCCATACAGGAGTTTTCAAATCACCAAAAATTTGCGAATAAATTTCTAATCCGTAGGGCCCTAAATCATGAGCCCAACCAGCAGGTAAACAAAGCCAAGGTTTTTTAGCTATCTGCGCTGCTAATTGAGTTATGTTCGACATTATCTTGGGTATAAACCACGTAAAAGCATCGCTTTTTCAAGTCTTTGAACTGAAGCAGCCATACCTGCTAAACGCATATCAATATTTTTTTCTTGATGAAATTTATAAACATGATCAAAAGCTTTTATAATAATGCCTTTAAGTTTCGTATCAACATCTTGTTCGTCCCAGAAGAACGACATAATATCTTGAACCCACTCAAAATAAGACACGATCACGCCACCGCCGTTGGCAACAACATCCGGAGCGATAAAAACACCACGCTTGTGTAAAATTTTAGTCGCATCGCTTGTCACAGGACCGTTTGCACCTTCGATAATATATTTAGCTTTAATTTTTTCAGCATTGTGATTGTCAATTTGACCTTCCAAAGCGCACGGAAGTAAAGCGTCGCATTCAAGTTCCAATAGGTCACTATTAGAAATCGACTGCGCTTTAGCGTAACCTTTTAAATTTTTATTCGCTTTCACGTAATCCATCAATTCTGGAATATTTAAACCATCACCATTGAAGTATCCACCCGACACATCACTAACAGCAATAATACGTGCGCCACGCTCAAAAGCAAATTTAGCCGCAAAAGACCCCACATTACCGAAACCTTGAATGACGATTTTACTGCCACTCATTTTATCGCCTTTCATGTCCATGGCGCGTTCGCAAACATAAATTACGCCCAGGCCTGTGGCGTGATTTCTTCCTAAAGAACCACCAATTTCAACGGGTTTTCCTGTCACAACTCCGGGTTGTGCATAGCCACCTTGTTCTTGCGAATACGTATCCATAAACCAGGCCATTGTTTGCGGATCAGTTCCTACATCTGGTGCTGGAATATCTTTTGTTGGTCCAACGAAATGAGAAATTTCAGATGCATAACGTCTGGTTAAATTTTGTTTTTCAGTTCGGGAAAGTCGTGTTGGATCGACGCAAACTCCGCCTTTAGCTCCGCCAAGTGGTAAACCTAAAACAGAGTTTTTAAAAGTCATCAATGCGGCTAAGCCAACAACTTCTGGAAGATCTACGTTTTGATGATATCTGATACCACCCTTGTAAGGTCCAAGGGTTGCGTTGTACTGAACCCGGTAACCAGTAAAAACTTTCACTGAATTATCATCCATGCGAATTGGAATTGAAACAGTAATAGATCTTCGTGGTCGCTGTAAACGCTCTAAAATATTTGGATCGCAATTAACAATTTTTGCAGCTTCACGCAAAGTAATTAATGTGTTTTGAAATAATGGACCGTGCAAATGAGCTTCAGCTTGAGGATTTAGATTATCTTGTATGGCCATGAGAAATACTCCTTTAAATTTAAATGAATTTATTGTAAAAAAAGCACTATGTTCTGTCGAGCTAAAACTCTAACCTTAATTTTCATGCAGCTGTGCGTTTCAACGAGCAGTGCTGTTAAGGTTACCGATGTATCGAATCAGGTGCCATTAACTTCATATCCTCAACCTTTGTTTCAGTTTCTGACTGGACTTTCGGGCTGGAAGCCAATACAAACTGCAACAGAGACTTGCAAGCTTACTTTTTCATCACAAAAGCTAGATCCTGCGAAATGCGAACTGCCAGAAAAACTTTCAATCATTGATAACAGCAAAAGCAAACTTTGGATTGATTTTGACATGAGTGATAGAAAACAATTTCAAAAAATACAGATTCAGTTGCAACCCAATTTGAAGATCCGAGGATTCCTTGGTTTACGGCAAGGTGTTAAACCATTGGTGATTATTCGTTTAGGCATTCACGGTAATATTGATGAATTTTTTGCTGAGCGCTTTTTGGCTAAAATTGCCTTTGAAAACTTAGGTTATCACATTTTAGTTTTAGAAAATTTAACCAGTCATGGTCACTTATCAACAAACAAAGATTATAGTTTTGGTGGTGTTGAAGAAGGTCTGCAAACTTACTTTATTTTACAAATGATTCGCACTCAAAAATTTTCATGGAGTCCGCACATCAGTGAAATTCATTTAATCGGAGTCAGCCTTGGCGGGCACGGGGCCTTTGTGGCTCAGTACTTAGATGAACAGTCACAAGTAAAATCAGCAAAGAAACCAATATTGACATCAGTTCAACTTTTTTGCCCTGTTGTTAATTTAGAAAAAAATTTTTCAAGACTAAGCAATGCAGGACTTTTTCAAGTTGGTGTGGATATTTGGAATCGCATTCGTATTCCTAAATTAGCAGAAAAAATAAACTACAATGTTTGGCCTATGGTCTTTGATTTTAAACCGCAGTTTTTGCCAAGTATTTTAAAATCAATGAATAAAGAAAAATCAAAACCTATGCTTGAATTTAAAACATTTCAAACTGAATTCCCAGATTTAAAATTACCAGAAAAATTTATTAACCATGTTAACAACAGCAAAACTTTTTTTGAACTGAATGATTTTTGGTCATTTTACGAAAACAAAAAAACACCGATTACAATTTACACAACACCTGATGACCCCGCAGTAGCCAACGACATCAACACAGAAATGATCAGAAACAAGAAACAACCAGGAAATTTTCAAAACATTCAGTTTGTTGATTTAAACGGTCTTCATTGTGGATTAGCTTCAGAATATCAATGGCCATTTTTAGTTGAAATGATTAAGCGGGGAATGATCACGCACTAAAGTCTAGGCCATTTCAGTGGTCATAAAAAACAACCGAAAAGTTTTTTATGACCTACGAACAAAGCCTGCAAAATATCGAAAACATCAAAAACTTTGTTTTGCCGTATAATTGTGATCGGGTTGTATTAAATTTTAAAAATGAAGTGTTATTTGAACCTGAATTTTACATGACTTGTTCAAGACAAGAAATTGATAAATTAAGAGCAGATGCTTTAAATAGAAACTGCCCACATGCTGTAATAGTCAACGACGAAAAGGATATGCCGATTTTATCCTATATCGATAAAAATTTAATTATAAATTTTAATTTAGCTTTGAATGAAACAATTCGTTTTCATAGAAACATAATTGTCGACAAAAAAAAACTGAAAGCAGATTTCTGTAATTTAATCAAACACCTGAAAAATACTTAGTCTTATTTCTGTGGTTAGATCGATGAAGCCAGTATTTTTATTTAAAAAATCAGCAATGTGCTGTTCTAGGTTTGTGTAATGTCCATCACTTGACGGGAGCCATTCGATTCCACTTTTCTCACACATTAGAACTTTTTGTTCTTTTGAAAGTGCTGCGTAAAACCGATTTCGTTCGATATAAAAGTATAGTCGAGTGCTTTCATTCTTAGTTTTATTAGATTTATTAAGATCTCTGATTAATTTAAAATAGTCTTGTTTGATAGTTTCATTCATGATTTGCAAATCAGTGCAAAAATAAAACTCACTCAAAAATACAACAGCAGGCAATATAGAATCGAATTTCGGATTTAGACTAATTCGCTCTTCCAGTAATCTGACTTCAAAGACAATTCTTGAACATAAGGCTTAATATCGGACTGTAAATTTTCAGGCAGTTCAGAAAAAGATTTAATGTGATCATTTGGCACATACCTGAAAGTAAAATTAATTCTACGGGTTTCAAAATCCGTGGTCTTCATGTTTTCAAAAAGAAAACCTTTTTCTTCAACGCGTTGAACGCGGTGAAAGAGTTGTTTTTTAAATTTATCCCCGCCGAAAACTTGTAATGATGAATCTTCAAGCCATTGTTGCAAAACGACTTCACTTTTTTTAGATTTACTTTCACTTTTCACAAATTGAAACATGGCTTTTTCACCGAAAGAAATCGATCCAACTGGGCCTGGTTCAAAATCTTTATGTTCGCCAACACGGGCTACATCAGTTGATGTTTTATTTTTTGAATCTATTTTGTTGCCGTAAAAATTTATTAAGCAGGTATTTAAATGCCAGCCCCGGGGGATATCTTTTTCACTAAAATTTTCATGAACAAGGCTTTCAATTTTCTGAACTATTTTGGCAATAACAGGGGGGTAATTTTCAGCTTCGACACAGCGATTTTCAATGCCCTTTGGTGGGTGATAATAATTCAAACAGGCAAATTGCCAGTTACCCAGCCAGTAAACGGGGCGAAGAAGTGATCGATTGTTTTCGCCTTCGGGCGGGGGATTAGACGGGGAAAAGCGCATTTCCCAAATGGGGTATAAAGATTCTAAATATTTGAGGATTTCATTTTTTTCAGTAGCAGTAATATACGCAGGTTTATAAATCAGATTGTGGTTTTTTTGAAATTGTGGTTTTCTATCAGCGTATCGCATATTAATGATGCAGAATATGATTGAAGGACACTCTATATGTCAAATGCAATAACTCAATTTAAAATTGATCAAGCTGTTAAGACGAAGCTTATTGAAAAAATGTCATTGTTTTCATCGCAAAAAATTTTAGTCATCGGTGATGTAGGTGTTGATGAATACGTGATGGGTGCAGTTAAACGCATTAGTCCTGAAGCCCCGGTGCCAGTTTTAGAAGTCACTGATGAAGACAAACGTATCGGTTTAGCCGCTAATGTGGCACAAAATGTGGTTAGCCTTGGCGGGCAAGTTGAATTAGTTTCTGTGATAGGTGCGGACACGGGTGCTGAGATTCTAAAAAAGTTATTAGCTGAATCAAAAGTAGGTCATTCAAATTTAGTAACTGATGATAGTCGTCCAACGACCCGTAAAACGCGGATGATGACAGGCCATCATCATTTAGTTCGCGTTGATTACGAAGTCCGAAAAAATTTATCTATTGAGACAGAGAATAAAATATTATTAAAAATCGAAAATTTAATGCCCTCAGTGAATGTTGTCGTATTAGAGGACTATGCAAAAGGTATTTTTTCAGTTTCTTTGATCGAGAAAATTGTATCATTAGCTAAAACGCATAAAAAATATTTGATGGTTGATCCCCATCAAACAAAATTTGCAGATTTTTATAAAGGTGTTGATCTGATTAAGCCAAACTACAACGAAGCATTAGCCTTAACAAAAATTCATGAAGATGATATTGAAAATTTCAATGAACGTGTAGTGACGGTTGGTAAAGCATTGCAGAAAATGACAGGCGCAAAAGATGTCGTATTGACCCAAGGTAAAGACGGCATGTCCATTTTCTCAAGTGATTCACAAGTTGTTCAAGTGCCAACGTTTGCTAAAAAAGTGTTTGATGTGACTGGCGCCGGTGACACAGTTATTGCGGCTTTATCACTAGGTGTGGCGGCAGGATTAAGTGTGGCTGAGGCCTGCGTCTTAGCTAATTATGCTGCGGGAATCGTTGTGGCTAAAATTGGCTGCGTGCCTTGCGATATAGCCGAGCTCAAAGCTGCGATTCAATCGACCTAACTTTTTTACACTCAAATGAATCGCTTGCTAGACAAATCCTTACTTTTTAGTTAAACCATCAGTTCAAATTCAATCGACTGTAATAAGTCACAAAAAAGGAGGGCCAATGACGCCTACCGAACTGCAAACTGAGCAAAAAGAAGCTGTCTTATCACCATCTGTTTCTGTAACACCTGAACTTATCAATTTTTATTCTTTTACTTTGCCGGATTTAGAAGCCTACCTTAAAAAATATGGTAAAGAAAAATTCCGTGCTCAACAAATTTTCAAATGGGTGTATGAAGCCCGTGTTACAGATATTGAATTGATGTCGAATCTTTCGAAAGATTTACGTGCTGAGCTCAAACATCTTATTTCATTTGAATTACCCCCTGTTTTAAAACATTTAATTAGTGTTGATGGAACTCAAAAGTTTCTATTTGATGTAGGGAATAATAATTCAATCGAAGCAGTTCTGATTCCTTCTGATGATCGTTTAACATTGTGTGTTTCTTCTGAAATTGGTTGCAACATGGCTTGCCAGTTTTGCTACACTGGTAAACAAAAATTAAAACGAAGGCTAACAGCTGGTGAAATCGTTGGTCAGTTTATGGTGGCTTATGATGCTTTAAACAAAGCAGGAAAAGGTCAACGTATTACGAATATTGTTTTTATGGGTATGGGTGAACCACTTGATAATTCAGATCAAGTTTTTAAATCCATCGAAGTGATTCATTCTCCGTGGGGTATTAATTTATCCCGCAAAAAAATCACAGTATCAACATCAGGTCTTATTCCTGAAATGTATAAAGTCGCTGAAGCTAAAGTACGCCTAGCTGTCAGTCTTAATGCATACAGCGATGAAGTGCGTTCATTAATCATGCCGATCAATAAAAAATATCCTCTCAAAGATTTATTAGACGAATGCCGTCGCTATTACCGTGCGACAGGCGAAAAAATCACTATGGAATATGTTTTGTTAAAAGGTGTAACTGATCAAATTGATCACGCTAGACAATTAGTTAAACTTTTAAAAGATGTGCCTTGTAAAATCAATTTAATCCCGTTTAATGAACATCCTGGTTCTGGTTTTGAAAGACCAGATGATGCTACTGTGCAGGCTTTCCACACAGAGGCCATGAGACTAGGCGCTCAAGTATTACTGCGCCGAACAATGGGACGAGACATTTTTGCAGCATGTGGTCA
>JANOOI010000195.1:0-2028 GCA_031421235.1 Bdellovibrio sp. | reverse complement strand
AATCTAGTAAAAAATAAATCCCATTTTTCAGGTGATTCATTGAACTGGATATTGGCTAATAATTGATGATTGGGTTCCACGTTAAATTTTTCATTGGTGTAGATTTTTAAGTGTTCTTGGACATCATCTTGATCAAACAGGTTTTCAACTTTTTCAAAAATATTTTTTTCCATACAACCACTGTAAATGGAAATTAAGTTTATTTTTAGTCAGAAACGATATCGAAATGTTTTAAACTAGATTTTAGGCTAGCTGAAGGGCTAAAGGGGCCATAAAAACGAACACTTTTAATATGTAAATCATTGATCACTTTGATTAATTTTTTTTCATCAAAAGATTCTGCATTATGGATAAGAAAAATCCAATCTGCCGAAAAGTGATTGCGACAGCCCACTATTGACCAACTTTGATCAGTGGTATGTGTTTTAAAGTTGAAATGAGATTTTTTTAAAATGATTTGCAACTCATGAGGAATCGCTAATTTTTCAGTTTTCATTTTTAATTTAGCCAGCATAAATCCACTGTCAAAATTGATTTTTTTCCAGTGTTGATTTTCTGGATCATCTATCAAAACCCAAAGGTTCGCATCAGACTGAGGGTTAGCTAAATCAGTTGGTTTCATTTTTTATAATTTGATCGAGTAGTCCATTGACGAACGAACCTGAATCTTGGGTGCCGTAGATTTTAGCGATTTCAATGGCTTCATTCATCACAATTTTTGGTTCAACTTTTTGATCCATAAATAAAACTTCAGCCACAGCGATACGTAAAATATTACGATCGACAGAAGCCATGCGATCCATTTTCCAGTGACGACTGGTTTCTTGAATTTTTGCGTCTATAAGCTCTTTGTTTTTTTGAACTGTTTTAACCAGTTCATGAGTGTAAGTCATAATCTGTTGATCAAATGATTTATTAAAAACATTTGATAAATCAGTAAGACTAATTTCAGGTGCGAATTCAGTTTGAAATAGGATTTGTAGGGCTAGTTCTCGGGATTGTCTTCTCATCTTCAAAATTCCTCGTTTCCAAATTTCTTAAAGGCATAGATGTTAAACTCAGTTGTGGACCAGACGAATCAACCATATCAATTAATTCATCACCTTCAAGTTTTTCGACAAAATCTTGAACATCTTTAAAAGTTTTATAGACACTGGCAAAACGAACATAGGCCACATCATCAAGATGTTTTAATTCAGCCATCACTCGGCGACCAACAACACGTGCAGAAATTTCACCTTCACCGCGGGTAATAACCCAAGCAGCGATTCTTTCGATGACTCCATCAAGCTGAGCAAGACTGACAGGTCTTTTTTGACAAGCGGCTTGAAGTCCACGAAGTAATTTTTCTTTATTGAAAGGTTCTCTGCGGCCATCTTTTTTGATGACGAATGGATAGCTGAGGACAACATTTTCAAGTGTTGAATATCTTGATTTACAAGATAGACATTCGCGACGACGGCGAATCCCGCCGTCTTTTTGAACGCGGGTATCTAAAACTTTGTCATCTGAGTGTCCGCAGAAAGGGCATTTCATAGTTAAAAGTAACGTAGGGGAGCGTTCGGTTTGGGTCAATAATCACGATAATCTAGACTAAACTTTCGCACAGCGTTAGTTGTAAAGAGTGGTCAATACTAATGCCTCTGATTTAACCTAAAACTGTATGAAACAAATGACGAAACAGATTATTCATCATGTTATTATTGCAGCAACACTGGCTTTCACGTTTCAAGCGCATTCAGCAGCGCCGCTTGTTGGCAAAAAAGCAGCAGCAAAATATTTTCAAAACCGCGGTGTGGCTCAAAACAACCAAGCCCCACAAAGTTATGAAGACAACTATCAAGCGACTCCTAACAGATATACAAGTTCGATTGAATCACTCTCCCCGCAAGATCACTACTTGCAATTGGGTATCGGTAGTTATTCATCAGCCACGGCCTACAATTGGGGAAACGATTCTAAACAAACCGATATTGGTAAAGTGGGTTTTGATTTAACATACAGACTGACTCAGGATTCAGACCTTTA
>JANOOI010000194.1:0-3034 GCA_031421235.1 Bdellovibrio sp. | reverse complement strand
CAGCATGTCGTTTGCAGCGTTGGCCCGTGGACTGATCTGGTTGGTGAAAAACTAGTTGATGATTGGAAAAAACTACTACGCCCAACAAAAGGAATTCATCTGACTTTTTCTAAAGAAAGAATTCCGCTGACTTCAGCAGTTGTTATGGCAGCTCAAAAAGGCGAACGCATCGTTTTTGCAATCCCTCGACATGAAATGGTTATTATTGGGACCACAGACACAGATTTTAAAGATAATCCTGATTCAGTCAAAGTTGAAAAATCAGATGTGATTTATTTATTAGAAATAGCGAATCAGTATTTTCCTGGTGCACAACTGACGGAAGCCGATATTATTTCTTGCTACTCTGGTGTTAGACCTCTGGTCAAAGATGATTCTGAAAATGAAGGTAAAACAAGCCGTGAACACATTATTAAAAATGATGATCGGGGCTTTACTTTTGTAGCTGGTGGAAAATACACAACTTACAGATTGATGGCAGAACAAATAGTGGATGGGTGTATTCAGTTTTTATCTTTCGAGAAAAAAACCAGCTTAAAAAAATGTCAGACAACTGAAGCATTAAATAAATATACGACAGTTGACGCTTATCACGAGGCCCAGATAAGTGCTGAAAATGAAATTCAGAAAAAACTAGCAGACCGCTACGGCAAAGAAAATCAAGTTATACTAGATAAATATGGTTATACCGATAACTATTGGTGCTTAGAAGCTTATCAGGCCATTTTTACTACAATGTGTTTAAACTTAACTGATTTTTATACACGTCGTGTTCCCTTATTTTTAGCAGAAAAAGACCATGGTCTTAAACATCTAGAGGATATTGCGCAAGTATTTAAAGAACAACTTAGTTTAACAGATCAACAAATTCAAAAACAAATTGATGATTTAAAAAACTATATAAAAACAGAACTGGCTTGGAAAAGTTTAGATTGATTTGTCTGATTTAGCCAATTCAGTATTTTAAATGGGTTCTGTGTTACGTTTAATGGATCAATTATATTTAAGTGATTTGTTGAATAGCCCAGCAAAGCATTCAGTGAACCATACGGGTATTTTTCACATTTCATGGATAGCCCTGCTTCAACAGGATTTCTATAAATGTATTTATATGTGTTTAGATATTGTGTTTTATTCTTGATCGGTTCTGTAAGGCTGTTAGGATCTTTCGTTTTAACTTTTAAATTCGTGAATAAATTATCTGTAAAATAATTTTCTTTTTGTGCATAAGATTTAAATAGCAAATGACTATGTGTTGTCATCATCACAAAGGCCTGTAGTTCAATTTGATGTAGACTAGATATTTTATTCAGTTGATAACATAATAATTTCCAATCTAAAACAGCCATTAGCGGACAAATTTCGAATTCAAAATTAAGATGAAAGTAGGTGGACTGATTTCTGTTTTTAATTAAGCTTCTCATATGAAGCAGTTAAGCAAAGCCCAGACCAATGTCTGTGCAGTTTTTCAATGCTTAAAAACCGAAATTCGGACACACTAATTAGATCAGACAGACTACCAAAGGAGTTTTATGAAAACCATACTTACAGCAATCGTTTTATTATTGTCATCAGCAGTTTATGCAGGGACGACACCGAATATTGATATGTACGCCCCAAAAGCTGGCGCATCAGAACTGTATTTAGGAGTTTCGTTGTTAGATTCAAAATCAACAGCTAGCTCAGGAACAACTAAAACTGAAGGCTCTGGTTACAGTGTTAATTTAGGTTACGCACGTGGATTTTCATCATCAGTTGCATTTTTTGTAAATCAGACAATGCTAGCTTACAAAAATGAAAACAAGACGGCATTAACGGAAACAAAATTCAAAGAGTTTTCACAAACATTTATAGGTTTCAAGGGATTGGCATATTTCGGTCAAACATATCTTTACTATAACTTACAGTATGCAGCGTCTTTACTTGAGAAAAGAACAGCAAACAACGACGGCACAAATTTATTTATGCGTACGAACGACCGTGATCATATTGCAGCCACTGGTGGATTCGGAGTTCCATTAAGTTTAATCACTGTTGGTGGGTTGTATAAGTATTATCAGTACCAAGATACAAAAGTTGAAACACAAAATAGTGAATTTACATTAAAATCAGGATCCGGTAATACGTGGAAAGGTTATTTACAATTTAACCTTGGTGCTAAATTTGGTTTGGCTTACGGTGAAGAAAAAGTTGATGATTATGATGTTGAATCATTGGGGTTTAATGTTATAAACGGCGGCTTCGAGTCAGAAACTAAATTTATGCAAGCCTATTTTATTATTCCAACATCATCATCTTCAGATGTGTTGATTGATGTTGTGAAAGTTAATTTAAAAGATGAATCATCTTATTCGAAGTATGACTATTACTTAGCTTCGTTGGCTCTTAAAGTAGAATACTAAAAATAAAGACTAATTAAAAAATAAAAAAGCCGAGAATAATCTCGGCTTTTTTATTTCTTGAATTTAGATTTAGAACTAAAACTAAAACTAAACCATCGAGCTTGTTAATTCTTTAACTTTTTTAGATTTAAAGTTTTCAGAAACAAAATTCCAGTTAATGTGACTCCAGAAAGTTTCTAAATATTTTAAACGTGCGTTTCTGTAATCAACATAATAAGCATGCTCCCAAACATCAGCTACAAGTAGCGGAGTTGGTCCATTGTTAGTGAACGGCACTGCTGCATTTGAAGTTGAAACTAACGAAAGCTTTCCAGCGTTATCAACACATAACCAGATCCAACCAGATCCGAATGTTTTAACTCCGCCATCAACAAATTTAGCTTTTAATTCATCAAGGCTACCGAAATCTTTTGTGATTGCAGCAGCTAGTTCTGCTGAAGGTGTTCCACCTTTTCCAGCAGGAGACACATTAAACCAATAAAACGTGTGATTCCAGATCTGGGCTGCATTATTAAAAATACCACCTGATGAAGTTAAAACGATTTCTTCTAGAGATTTACTTTTTAATGAAGGATCTGTTTCGATAAATTTGTTTAAATTATCGATGTAAGCTTTGTGATGTTTATCGTAGT
>JANOOI010000193.1:0-10222 GCA_031421235.1 Bdellovibrio sp. | reverse complement strand
GCTTGCGATTGATATTCAGCTGAATGTTCTTTGGTGTAAGTTTCTAAAATCGCGCGTTTTTCTTCGCCAATTTCTGGTAATGGCACAGTGTATTTTCCATTTTTTCCATCAAGCATGTAAGCAATCACAGAATCTTCACCTTCGTAAATCGGCGATGGGGCGCCTTCGCCGCGCATACATCTATCAGCAGCTTCAATCGCTAATTTACCGGCGTGGGCGGGGGCAAAGGCTTTCCATGATGAAATTTCACCTTTACGTGATTGGCGTGTTGTGAACGATACGTGCACAGCTTGTTGAATCGCTTGAAAAACAATTTCAGTGGGTAAACCTAATAGTGCACCAATTCCACCAGCTGATGCCGGTGCTAAATGGGCGATATGATCTTTTTTATGCTCATGAAGACAAATCGCTTTCACTAAATCGACATGCAATTCGTAACCAGCCACAAGTCCGCGTAATAATTCTTTACCAGTTTTCCCCATCTGTTGCGCGACTGCAAGTATTGGCGGAATGTTATCTCCAGGATGAGAATAATCAGCTGCTAAAAAAGTATCATGATAATCTAATTCACGAACAGCTGTACCGTTTGCCCAGGCCGCCCATTCACAAGAAAATTTTTGATCGTTCGGCATTCCAAAAACTGTTGCACCACCAGCGCGGGGATGTGCTAACGCCATCGCACGAGCTGAAGCCACAGGGCTTCTGTTTGCAGCAGCAATAGCCACAGATGCATTATCAATGATACGATTAATAATCATATCAATAACATCGTCTTTGATCGGGGCATTGTCAGTACAGACTTCCGCCATTTTCCAAGCCAACTGGTCTTTACGGTCAATTTTTTCTTTTGATGGATAAACACGAACTGTGTGTTGACGCATAGGTATCTCCTTAATAAACAAGTGTATAAATCATGATGTAAACTGTAAAAAATTACCTTAGAAGACACCAACTGACAAATGAAATGCTCCCTCTGACTCGTAGCTTTTTTTGTCTAGCTTTCGGGCATATTCTAAATTAATAGGACCAACTGGAGTGTTGTAACGTAAACCTATCCCAGCTGAATCTCGGTATCGATCGGTCAAGTTAATTTGATCAATAAAAACTTCGCCGCCGTCGTAAAAAATAGCTCCGCTTAAACTTTCGGACTTCCACAACGGGAAACGAAATTCAGATTTAATTAAATTATAAGTGGAAAAAGTTCGCAATTTAAAGCTGGCACCAATGGGGCTATTTATACTTGATGGAAAAAATTCATCTGAAGCAAAACCACGCAATGTTGATCGTCCTCCTAAAATAAAACCACGTTTATCAAAGGGCACACCAAAGTTAGATCTCTGTAAATTGTCAATGAATCCTGTTCGATAAGAATTAACCCAAATCAGTCCAAACTGTTCAGAAATCGGGATGTACAAAGTGGTTTGTCCGGTCAATCTAATAAAATTATCAACATTATGATTGCCTAAAGATCTGGTCGAATATTCAGCGGTAAAGCGACTCCAGTGCCCATCAGTGGGATTAAAAATATTATCCCGGTAATCAATATCAAAAGTGGGTCCAGTCGATGCTATGACTAAATCTTCACGTGAATAATTAAATAGCTGTTCATCTTCGACACTGATTCCACGATCCACAAAGTTTGAAATATTTAAAATTTCATAAATACCAGTAATGTGTGATGTGAAATCTTGTTCAATGCTCCAGACAGTTTGATTAGTCACAGTGACTTTTCGAACTGTTAAATCAGAAACATTTCTTGAGCTGGTGTAGTTTAAACGAAAACGGGCTCTTGATTCTAAAAGATAAGGCTCTAAATAACCTAAAGTAATTTTTGATTCAACAAATTTAATAATTTCAGGATTATATTGGCCTTCGATGCGCGCAGAGGCCCCGCGGCCCCAGCCACCGATATTACGGTAGGCTAAACCTGTGTAGCCATGCAAAGTGTAATTATTTTCGTTTGTAACACCGACACCACTTGTGAAGACACCAGGATTTCTTTCGGTCACCCGAACAATAACTGTGCGTAAAGATTTATCGGTATTTGCTTCTAAAGTGTAGATATCAGTCGTTGAAAAATGCCCTGTCCTTTGTAAACGGGCAATGGATTCTTCAAGCTTTGTGGGTGTTAGTAAGTCTCCGACCTTAAATTCAAGTTCAGTTTGAATCAGTTTAGCATGAGTCATTTTATTGCCTTCAACAATTATCGTCGACACATAAATTTGCGGCCCTTCATTAATATCAATATTTATTTCAGCATCACTAAAATTTTCTGAATAAGAAATAATATTTCGGCTATCTGTTGCTATTTTTGATTCAATGAAACCATTTCCTGCATAAAAAACACGAAGATTATTCATTGATTTTTCAAGATCGTATAAATTTAATTTTTGTCCGATTGAAATATTTAAAAGGCTCTGCACTTTTTCTACACTGATGAAACGGTTTCCTGTCACGTTGATTTTACTGATTTGCGTCTGCAAGCCCTCTTCGATTTGAAGGGCCACTAGGCCTTTTTCGCTTTGGCCTGCAATTGAGCCTACCTGCAGCCGACTTAGTTTTGCGTTCACAAAACCTTCATTTTTTAACTGAGTAATTAAATTTTTAGCTGCCAGTTCAATATCTTCTTTAATAAATTGTTTAGCCTGAACTCGTGCTGAAGCTAGTTGATAAAATAGTTTTTTATAGTATTTTTCAGGTCGAGAAATCAATCCAGAAATCGATAGCTGGTGAATTTTCACATAAGGACCTTCATTTATATCAAGATGAACATCAATGGTATCACCGGTCTTTTTTTCATACAAAGTCACTTCGACATAAGCGTAGCTATTGGCTTTGTAAAAAGCAGTAATTTTTTCAACAAGTTCAGAACTGAAATTTGATTCAACAGAATAAAATTCGTTTAATTTAAGAACATCGTTTTCGATATACGTTTTACCATAAAATTTTTGACCACTTATTTTAATTCGGTACTTTTGGGCTGGGGTTAGATTATAAACTAAACGTGCTTTTTTTTCATCGGCAGAAAATATAATTTGTGGATTGGGAACTTGAACAAGGTAGTAGCCCTGTAGATTCAGTGTTGAACGAATAGAGTCGTTTATTTTTTTCAGCTGCGTATCTGTTAACACGCGACCTAACCCATTCCAGTTTAAAAAATGGGTAATTTGCTTTTCTTCTTCTGGTTTTAAATTATTTATGCTGACATTAGTGATTGTGGTTTTTTCACCAGTGTTCACAATAATAACTAATTCTTTAGTCATGGTGACTTGCTGATTAATTTTTGTAGTGATTTGAACATTACGGTAGCCACTGTTTTTAAAATAACTTTGCAGTCGTGACAAAGAAGGATTCAGTATTTTTTCGTTTTCAGCGTCAGGCAAAGATAAATTCATAATTTCAAGAGCTTCGTCCGAATCCAAATCTTCAAGGCCGTGGAAAGTTATTTTATCAACTTTAGGTTTAATATGACCAACAAGATATAGCGAATCATTAGCAGCGACTATTTTTAATTCATCAAACGGCAGCTCGGTATTTACTTTTTTTAATAATTGATCTAATTCTTCGGCTGTGAAATTTTTTTGTAGAAGTTCAGGGTACTTTTTTTGTAGTGAACTTATCACATCCTGTGGCCAATCGGAAAAATTAAAAGCTGGATAGCTGGTCTCAGCAGTTGATACAATTGGTGCAACGATCAAAGGTAAAAAAAGTAAAACAAGTATTTTTAAAATTCTCATTTAAACTCCTTTTTGTATTCCAGATCAATTCCGTACAAACCTTTATCATTCGCATTGTTTTGAATGACATTATTTTCTTCTTCGACAGTTTGATTTTGATAATTCAAATTCAGTGAAAAATCTGGATGAAACAGCCACTGTAACTTAACTTCGTTGCTTTCTTGTGTTCCCGTAAGTGGCCTGGCATAAGATGCATTAATTTTTTTACCTAATTTTCGGCTAACAATAACTTTGGGAACAGCAATATTTTTTGTAGAATCAATTGATGGCGATAACTGAACGTTCAGGCCTAATTTTTCTTGAATTTTTTTATTAAACCGAGACTGATTCCCTAAAGCTGCTAAAACTTCTAGGCCTGTTTGCTGGGTCTGTGTATCTGAAGATAAGCTTTGATCTTGTTTAGCTGATGTTAAACCTAAAGCTAGAAGTGTCACGATTTCATTATAATTAAGCGGGGGCTGGCTTGTGGGTTTAATTGAAAGTGATTTTGATCGGCCTTGAACGAGTAGGTTAATATCATAATCAGAGACGCGGGCATTAGCTGTGATGTAAATTTCGGGGTCAATGACTGGCGTCGGCGTGAAAATAATATAACCACTTTGAATATCAAAAGCTTTATCTTTGAAAAATAATTTACTATTCTTTTGAATGTCTATTCGGCCTGATAACCGCGGATTTTCAGTCGAACCCGTAATTTGCATTTCACCTGTAGCAATACCTTCGATAATTTGATTTTTAACTAAAAGGCCCTTTTGAAATTTAGCATTCACATCTAAAATTAATGTTGGCGCTTGTTGATTAAGTTGTTCCTGCGGCAGGTAAAAACTTGGCTGTAGTGTTTGTTTAATATTTTCATCTTGTTCGGTGAATTCTTTGGTCACTAAGCCCTGATCAATCAAGTAATCAATTTTCAGAGTATAAGGCAGTTTTTGACCAAAAACTTTAGCCTTAACAAAACCTGAGGTCAGAATCTTTTCAGGAAAGTCTATTTCAATTTTTTCACTTTCAGCTTGAATCTGCACATCTATTTGATCGCCACCTTTGAAGTCTATTTGTCCACGGCCAAAAATATTTGACTGGTTCAGATTAGCCCTGATTGACGAAAAAATAATTTTTGTATTAGCAAAATTGATTTCTGCAAAAATGTCCTTAATCGGGTAAGGGAATCCTTTGAGCTGCAAAGATGTATTTTTAATTGCACCTTTGCCAACAAATGAAACTTTTGAGCTATTTAGCTTAATGCCCATATCAACAGCCAGTAAGCCTGAAAAATTGTCGATAAAAGGAACTAAAAATTGAAAAGGTCTTAATGCCAGCTCGCCGTTAATGTCTAGGGACTGTGTTACTGAATTATGTTTAATAAAAAGCTCCTGATCTGCGCCCTTCAAATGTAAAGGTGTCATTTCAGTAATCGAGTTTTTGATTTTTATAAGACTGGGTTTTTGTAACTTGATTGACTGGGAGCCTCTAACAAGAATAAAACTTTCAAGGTTAATTTGCCCGCTAATTTGTCCATTCAGTGATGACTGGGCTGCGCCACCAGTTTTTAGATCAATATCCGCTGTGATGGATGCATATGAATCATTTGATGCCAATGGCAATTTAAGCAGTGGCAAAAGCAGTAGCGGATTAAAAGCACGCAATTGGGATTTGAAAATTAAATTATTTTTTTTATTAAATGGGATCTGAATAAATGTCTGGGCCTGCCGACCAAAAGCCTGACCATTGAAACTAAAAATATTTTTATTAATTATGATATCACCCTGACTGTTGCCAAGAGGCTGGCTATCAAAAATCATATCTTTAAGACTTGTTTGCAAATCAATTTGTGGATCTGAAATTGATTTGGTTATTTGACCATTGATGTAAACTTGTCCCGCGGCCTTCGGTAAATATTTAACGATTGTATCAAGGTCTTCAAGTTTTAAATTCTTAGTACTGATTTTCAGCTGCATTTCGGGCTCAGTTTTAGCAGCATCTTTTGTATAGATTGAGCCATCAATTTGAATAAGGCCAACAGGTTTTTGTAACTGAACTTGGTTAAAATAAATACGTTCACCGTCAGATTTCAATGCTATCTGAAGTTTTCTGAAAGTTTCACCAAGAACTGTACCGTTGCTTAAGGTGGTGTTTAATGTGTAATTTAATTTCCAGAAGTCAAGAGGCCCATTAAACTCAGCTTTTAGATGACCTAATCCAGTCAGCTCAAACGGCAGTTCAAATCTTTTGTTAAGCACATTTAATAAATCTTCGCCATTGATTTCGCTAAACTGTAAATCTCCTGCGACATCATTTTTCCGAAAGTTTAAAGTAACTTGACCTTGATATTTGGACCGACCATAAAGACCTATCAAATTTTTAAAGATCATCTGACCATCGTCGTAGATGACTTCTGATTTAAGTTGCCCCAGATGAAATCGATCGATAATCGTTTTGTCTACTGTAAGTTGAGATTCAATTTTTCCGGTTTGTGAATTGCCAATCGCTTTCAATTCACCGCTCATAACCCCTTTAAGACCCAAGTTAGAAATATTTTTAATTTCATCAAGGATGAGGTTTTTGGAATTAAACTGCATATTAAAACCAGTTTTGTAGCCAACTTCGCCAGTGGATTTAAATTCGCCATTAATAATTTTAACGTGGGCGCTGTATTTTAATTTTTCAAGATCAGTTTGTAGATCCAAATTAAGTTTAAGGCGATCGATTTCAACGATAGAATTTTTTGATGTCTGGTCGCTCTTCACGTTGATTTGATCGATAGCAAAGTCAGCCTTGCAATTGATATTTAACGGATCAAGCTGACCTTCACAATCGCTTTTGCCTTGGGCTAAAAAATGCACTGGCACATCAAGATCGATGGATTTGAAAAGTTCAGTCGCATTAAAAGATTTTAATCGGATTGTACTTTTGAACTGATAGGGTGCAGTTTGTGATATTTCTAGGTTAGTTAGTTGGGCTTGGCCAGAGGGGTGATCAATAACAACTTCATTTATTTTTAAGTCGTTATTATTTATTTGGGTTTGAATGGTGGCATTACCCAGCTTGATATAGTCAACTTGAGTATTTTCTGTTTCTAAAGTCATTTGACCAGAGTTTTTATTAAGCCCCGTGGATTTAAGTTCCCCAGAGAATTTAATTTTACCACTTAATTGTGGAATTCTTTTTTCTGTATTAATAAAAAGTGGCAAAAATGGCTTTATATCAGTAATAAGTAATAAACCGGAAGATTTTGCAGTAAACTGCGGGTTGGTGATTATATTTTTAAGCGAAGTTGACTGAGCCTGTAGCTTAATTGATGAGGATTCAGTTTTAATTGTCAGTTCTTTAATTGCGAACGCATTTTTTTGCAAAGTTAGATCGATAACAGATTGAACGCTGTATTGGTGTTGGTCGTTTTCAAAAATGACACCTAATTTTTTAGTTTGTAGTGATATTGAGTTTTGATTTTGGGTTGCAATAATCCAAGGGCTCTGAAACCGCATTCGCATTTTTAATTCAGCATCTTTGTACAAAACATGAGAATCCCTGAGGATGATTTTTTTTAACGGCAGTTGCGGTAAAACCTTAAACAATCCAGTCAGATCAATTTCTTTATTAGTTTGTTCATTAGTTTTAAAAAGTTCGGACCTGACCTCCCCTTGCAGGCGATTAATTTCAACATAAGACAAACTGATTTGTCCAATGATCAAATCAAAGGGATTAACTTGCAGGCGAATTAAGTCACTGGTTAATGTTGAGGATTCATCTTTTTTGGATTGTAAGGAAACATTTTTGAGTAGCAGTTGCAATTTCAGCAGAGATATATCAAAAGTTTCAACTTTAACAACAACATGATTTTGTTTTTTGTTAATTTGTGGAAATTGTTCTTGTAAGGTTTTTATCACAAACGGCTGAGCCACATAAATCCAAATTAATGAAACAAAAACAATCAGTAGGGCCGGTGAACCCATCAACGTCAATCGTGTTGATTTTTTCATGAGGTTTTCCAGTCTTGCAGTAAAGCTTCTGAAGATCTGTAGAAAGGAACCATTTGCTGAACGTTTTCTAAAAGTTTAATGGCCATGTCTTTTTGGCCAAGTCCATGTAAGGCTATGGCTTTTAAGTAAGCCACGCCAAAAGCTAATTCATGATTATCGGAACCTTCGTCTTCAAGATTTTCAAGAAGTTTTAATAGATCTAGAAATCGTCCCGCTTCTGAAAGAGCTTCGGCTTTTAGCCAATTGCGTGCATTCGTGTTTGGGGCTTGATCCAAAATTTTCAAACAGCTTTCATAAAGCTCAAATTGAAAAGCCAGTATGGCCAAATTATAAAGTTGATCAGGATGGGTTTTAAAAATTTCATCAGAGACTTTTAAAATATTTTTTTCAAAGTCTTCAATGAAGTCTTTATTCTCAGGAGTTTTTTGAAAACCACCTTTAGGCCGAGCCAATGCTTTTCGTGAAATAACTCGATTTAATATTTCATCTGCCTTTTTTTCTAAGTGCGCTTGTTTAAGAAGACCAACTTCTAGATCCTGGGGATATAGTTTTGTCAGCTGTTGTAATACCGATTCTTCTTGGTCAATCAGTTGATGCTGTCTGTAATGATTGAGCTGTTCAATCAGTTTGTTTTTTTTACCAAGACGATCTTGCAAATAGTTTTTTTGAATTTCAGTTTTTTCACGTGCGATTTTAGTTGAAAAAGTTTGCACCAGTTGGCTTTGTAAAGATGAGTTTTCAAAATCTTGTTTTTGTATAATCGCTTCAGCGACATCGATAATTTCATCGGTTAGGTATTGATCAATCTGAAACGAGGATTCAATAAGAAAACCAACCGGAAATAAATTAATTTTTTCACGCGTAACACAATTAATTAAAAAATCTTTAAGTAAATCAAAATGGCCACTCGCTATCAAGAAATGACAAAGGCCTTCAACTTCGGAAGGACTTAAAACTTCATTTTTTTCATATTTAGCGATGAGTTCTCTACAGACGTATTCTATCGAAGCGCCTTCTTGAAATAAACTATGAATTTCAATTTCAAGACTATTCGTTCCTGCCAATTTTAATTCCTATGATTTAGCCTAATTATTTTTGGTTCACACGTTCAACGTACACGCTGTTTTGTGTATCAATTCTTAATAAATCACCTTCGCTAATATGTAATGGCACGTTCACAACTAAACCTGTTTCCATTGTTGCTGGCTTAGTTGCTCCTGTAACGCGGTCACCTTTAACCCCAGGATCAGTGTTTGCAACACGCATGTTAACAGCCTTTGGAACATCGACGAGGACGGGTTTATCGTTGTAGATAGTCAGGACAACTTGTAAGTTTTCAGTCAGAAAATCTTTAGATTCGCCAACTTCATGTTCCATCATCATAATCTGTTCAAAGTTTGTTTGGTTCATAAAGTTATAACCGTTGTCGTCTTTGTAAAGAAATGTCATCTCAACATTTTCAACATTAGGAACTTCAAATTTTTCACCAGATTTAAAAGTGCGTTCAAGGTTTTGCCCCGTTAAAAGACTTCTCATTTTTGTTCTTGAGAACTGATTGCCTTTGCCTGGTTTAACGTGTTGAAAATCAACAATCACATAGGGTTGTCCTTCAACCATAAGTTTCAAACCTTTTTTAAAATCCGATGTTTCGTACATAGCATTAACTCCGCGTAAGTCGTTGTATTTAAATGTATTTTTATAAGAACCCCATTAGGGTAATCTAAGATCTACGACTGAACAAGTCGGCTGTTCCTGAGATGACTTATTCTGCGTAGCAGTAATTCTAAAGCTTTTTGTTTTTTTTCGACAGTTAAGGCTCGTTTTGATTTTGAAAATTCAGCGTCTACTTTCGGGCGTATTTTTTCAGCACTTTCAAATTGTGAAAGTTTCAACGCTCGAGCGTTCAATTCAGGGTGGTCATTGTAGTCGGCACGACACTCGTTCAGTAATTTTAAAGCCCGCGGGTAGTCCTGTTTCTGAATAAAGGCATCAACTAAAGACAGAATTCGATCAAGCTGTGCAGGAATTTGCAATTGTGGTTTGTTGATATTCTGACCAGTGCTGATGTTCTGTTGAAGAGACTGTAAAGATTGGATTTGAAAATTTTCAGATTCAAGATCCATATCGCTCACCAATGATTCAAGTTTTGGTATAGCTTTACGTGCGATGGCTTGATTGGGGTTAAAAAGAATAACTTTTTTAAAATCATCTAGTGCAGCTACTGGATTCTTTAATTTGACGTAAATATCGGCGCGCAATAAGTAGGCTTGCCAGTTTTGCGTTGATATTTGAATCGCGAATGTAAGGCTTTTAATGGCTTGATCGTATTCATTTTTAGCTTTAAAGACTTTTGCTAAACCTATGAGACCACTGGCAGATTGAGGATTATATTTAAGGCCTCGTTCTAAAATAGACTGGGCTTCTATTAAATTATTTTCAGAGTAATGATAATCACCTAGCTGAATAAAACTTAGCGACTTGGGATTTTTTTCGACTTCAGCGCGAAGG
>JANOOI010000192.1:0-7455 GCA_031421235.1 Bdellovibrio sp. | reverse complement strand
GATAGAATCAAAATCTATTGCCTTACCAACTTGGCGATACCCCAACTGACGAATGTCGTACAGATCAAATTAATTAATTTTAGACGACAGCGCAACAAAAAATAAAGCCCAAACTCAGTTTATTAAGTTTGGGCCGTTGTTTCTATGACGAACTACAGAAAGTTATTCCGAGCAGGGTCTTTCTTTGTAGGTTGCTGATCAAGATGCTGTTATTGTGATCATATTAAGACTGAAGCCCCGACCTGCCGAAGTTATCTTAGGGTGTTTTTTAATCACCACTTAATCATCACCTTGATAGGTCTGCGGAGTTTTTTGTCTTTGAATGTGAACTAATGTTTCACCCATAGAACGCAGTTCTTTTTCATAAGCTTCAAAAACTAAATTTTCAATGTTTTCTCTAGTTTCTTGGTTTAACGGATGCGCGATATCACGAAACTGGCCATCTTTGCGTTTTTTGCTGGGCATGGCCACGAATAAACCACCTGGGCCTTGTATGACTTTTAGGTCACGCACAACAAAACAATTTTCAAGAGTTATGGTCACGTAGGCTTTCAGGCGATCTTCGTTGACCGGAAATATTTTAACTTCGGTGATTTTCATGATGGTGGCCTCTTTTGTTAAATCAAGATGTACGACTTTGGTCTTAGATCGGGACAAAAGGCCAGTGACTGAAGTTAATATTTAGAAAAATAACACAAAACAACAAAATATTTTGTGTTTTTGCTTTTATGATTTTTTTTGTCTCAGTATAAGACAGTGAATGATCTATAAATCAAAAGTGATTGCTGTTAAGCCACGGCCTCGGGCTAATCGCAAAGTGTTAGTCCCTTTTTTAAAAGCCTTTATAGCCTGTTGTGCAGTTTTAGGTTCGATTTTATTCACATTTAAAATTACATCACCGACGCGCAATCCAATTTGACTGGTGATCGAACCAGCAGCGACAGCTGTAATGATAGGATTTTTTAAATCAGCATTAAGATTAAAATCTTGTTTTAGCTTTTCTGTTAAATCTGAAATTTGTAATCCTAAATTGTAAGGCGTATTTGTTTTTTCTTTAGCGGTAGTTTCAGATTCAAAATTTTCAGATTCATTGCGGAAACGATTCTGAGATATTGTCTTATCATCTGGGCGCTCGGTAATAGTAATATCAACAGTCATAGTTTTTTCGCCGCGTAAAACTTTAGATTTTACTTTTTTACCAGGTTCAATGTCAGCAACGGTATCAGTCAGATCTTGGCTACTTCGGATTTTTTTACCATTGAATTCTAAAATAATATCATAAATTCTTAAACCTGCTTTTTTTGCTGGCCCTGAATCAATTTGTAAAATCACGGCCCCACGAAAATCCTCTAAATTTAGATTATTTGCAGCACGGTCATCAAGATCACCTAAGTACACGCCTAAATAACCTTTACGAATCGATCCCCTTTTTTCTAATTGTGGAATTATTTTTTTAACTTCATCGATAGGAATTGCAAAACCAATCCCTTGAGCGCGGGCATCAATCGCCGAATTTACGCCGATCACTAAGCCTTTTGAATTCACTAGCGGACCGCCAGAATTACCTGGGTTAATGGAAGCATCAGTTTGTAGTAGCGGAAGCTTGTTAATTTCAGAAATTTCACGTCCTTTTGATGAAATAATTCCTTTTGTCATCGAATGACCGTGGCCGTAGGGGTTACCAAAAGCAGCGACCCATTCACCAACTTGGATATCTTCTGACGAACCCAGGGCTGCAACTGTAAGTTTAATATCAGGTTTTATTTTAATTAACGCGATATCTGTTCTTGAATCACGACCAATAATTTCAGCTTTATATTGTTTATCTGAATTTTCAGTTAATTGAACTTCAATTAAATCAGCATTTTCAATCACATGGTTATTTGTTACAATAAGGCCATCTTCACGAATAATGAAACCAGTTCCTAAACCCATTCTGCGGGGTTTTCCGTTTTGTACTTCATTCGGTTGTTGTAAACGCATACCATAAAATTGTTCTAGCATTTCAAGCATCGGATCACGAAACTGGCGACCTTTGGGGATCATAGATGTCGAAATGTTAACAACAGCCGGATTAATCGCTTTTGCTAATTCAACAAATAAATTACTAGGCAGTGGATCATTTAATTTTAAAACAGGGGCTGGTTTTTGGGGAACCTGCGCAATAGAAGTAAAAGCGCAGAAAAAAATAAAAACAAAAATAATTTTTTTCATAAAATCTCCGTGAGTCAGATTTATTTAAGTTGTAAAAACTTTGATTGTAAATCAGCTAACATTTGGTCTAAAAAACTTTTCTCTTCTTGATCTAAGTTATTTTTAGTTTTTTCTTTAACAAGAGAAAGTAAATCAATATTAAATCTAGCCATGTCTTTATCAATTGTAGTTTGGCCAGATTGTGGATCTGGGGTCAAACCCATGGCCATTAAGGCACTTGAACCAATCGACATAATTAAAATTGTAAAAGAAGCTTCTAGTTTTTCCATAAATCCTTTTTGTAAGTTTATAATTAAGCTTACCTTCTATTATTTGTTAAACAGCAAACTTGGCAATTTGCTTCTGTCTTAAATAAATATTGGGTTGAAAATTTAATTTGTAAATTGAATTTTTTGTTTGGGTTGTTAACGAAAAAAAATACAAAGCTTTAAAACTATGGTCTGTGTGATTCTTAAGGGCATGAAATTTTCGCATGAATAAAGCAAAGTCATGATTTTGGATATTTGTTTGTAATTCTAAATTAAGCAGTGTGTTCATATCTGCTCGCATGACCTCTTTGTGTAAGCCCAGCACACGACCAAGCGCATTAAATACCGGTGAGAAAAGTGGGCTAGCCCAAGAGACCAAAGCATACATGGTAAATAAAACTTTTCGACGAATCATTGATCGCTGTTTGGCGTGACTCAATAAGAAATAAACCAGAATCTGTTGTTCGGTTAAATTTAGATTCCTCAAGGCTTCAGAGTTCAAAACAATATAAATATTTTGCTTTTGATCCAGCCAATTTAAGTCTTTCCAGATTAAAGGCGGGCAATTGTGCGAAGTCGTGAATAGGCGAATTTCACTGAACCCAAACTCATGAGCTGCTTTTAAAATCAGATTTTTAAAACCAGTGGGGTCTTGACCACGAATTTCAGTCAGATCAATATGTTTGAAAAAGCGGATGATATTTCTGTGAAACAATAAATAAAGTGCAAACAGATTGAAGATAAAAGCCACGAACAGCCCCAGACGACCAGCTGTTTTAAAAGCTATAATCATCAGAATAAAACAACTGATCGCAATAATAAACCAGACTTGAGTCAAGCTCTTCATGGTTACAGATTTTCATGCGAGTTCATGTTGAAATCAAGGCTATTTGTGACAAAATAAACAAGTTCACTAAGAATGGGAGCACGCATGTCAAATTCAAATCAAAATGTCGATCTAATTGCGCTTAATCAAACAGTTAAAGATCAAAGTTTATTCATAACGCAAATGATGAATGAAATGAACAAAGTCGTTGTTGGTCAGCGCGATATGATTGAAGGAATCGTTATGGGTCTGTTAACTGGTGGACATATTCTTCTAGAGGGTGTTCCTGGTTTGGCAAAGACATTAACGATTTCAACATTGGCAGAAACAATTTCTTTACACTTTCAAAGAATCCAATTTACACCCGACTTATTGCCGACTGATTTAATCGGGACTATGATTTTCAATCCAAAATCTGGCGAATTCAGTGTAAAAAAAGGCCCCATTTTTGCTAACATTGTTTTAGCCGATGAAATTAATCGTGCCCCAGCAAAAGTTCAATCAGCCTTGCTAGAAGCCATGGCCGAAAAGCAAGTCACCATTGGCGAACAATCTTACAAACTAGATCATCCATTCTTGGTTTTAGCGACGCAAAACCCGCTGGAACAAGAGGGGACATACCCTTTGCCTGAAGCCCAAATGGATCGTTTTATGTTTAAAGTGAATGTTGAATACCCGACCAAAGCGGAAGAACTTGAAATCGTTAGCCGCATGGGAACAAATCAAAAACCGCAGATTCAAAAAGTTTTATCACAAGAAAAACTTTTGGAAATTATTACAGATGACGATCAAATTTATGTGGATCAAAAAGTTAAAAATTATATTGTCGATTTAATTATGGCGACACGCTCACCGCAAGTTTACGGCTTAGGCCGCCTTGAAAAAATTATTGCAGTGGGTGGGTCTCCGCGTGCAAGTCTTAGTCTAATTCGTGCAGCAAAAGCCCATGCATTTTTACGAGGTCGTGGTTTTGTCACTGTTGAAGATGTTAAATCTATTATCTATAAAGTTTTAAGACATCGTTTAATTTTAACTTATGAAGCTGACGCAGAAGGTTTAAATCAAGACCAAGTGATTAAAGAAGTGTTAGGGGCTATCGAAGTTTCAGCTTAAGGAATGAAAATAAAATGTCTGACTTATCGCAAGCGCAGGTTCCTGCAGAAATTTTAAAAAAAATAAAACGCATCGAAATCGATACGAAGAAGCTTGTGAATAATATTTTTTCCGGAGAATATCACACCAAGTTTAAAGGTCAGGGCATGACTTTTTCTGATTTTAGAGAATACGTACCTGGCGATGATGTGCGTGCGATTTCATGGACGTTAATGGCCCGTGCCGGTAAACCATATATCAAAACATTTGAAGAAGAGCGCGAACTGACAATGATCATCGCTGTGGACATCAGTGGATCACAAGATTTCGGTTCAAAAAATAATTTTAAAGGTGAAACTTTAGCTTATGTCGCAGCGACATTGGCATTTAGTGCGATTCGCAATAATGATCAAGTGGGATTATTACTATTCACCAATGAAGTTGAGCTTTTTGTGCCGCCAAAAAAAGGCAAAGCCCATGTTTACCGAATATTACGGGATATTTTATTTTTCAAACCTAAAAATAAACTAACCAGGATCGATTCAGCTTTAGATTACTTACGTGGAGTTTTGAAAAAAAGAGCCACTATATTCTTGCTCAGTGATTTTCAAGATCAAGGTTATGAAAATTCTTTAACTTACTTAGAAAAAAAGCACGAAGTTATTGCTGGTCTCATTAGTGATGAAGCTGAATTTTTATTTCCAAATGTAGGGCTTATAGATTTACAAGATGCCGAAACAGGGGAAACTGTTTTGATCGATACGGCAAATCCTGTATTCAGGGAAGAAATGAAATCCCAATTTAAAAACAACATCGATCAATTTCAAAAAAAATTAAAAAAAACAGGGGTTGATAGTTTTGCATTCGAAGCCAATGATCAGTTTCATCATTCATTGATCGCTTTCTTCAAAAGAAGAAAGGCCCGCAAATGAACGATGACATAAAAGACGAAATGAAAGACATCTTAAAAACAGTTCAGTGCCAGATTGTTATTCCTGAAGTCGCTGGTCTTAAAGATCAAGAAATCACTGTCGGTCGTCATTTTATTCTTAATTGCCAGGGTGATTGGGATAAGTCTTTTGATTTTACAAAAGCTAAATTTGAATTTGCCGATATTAAGTTAAACACTATGTTAAAGGTTATAAAAGCGGAAGCCCGTGATACAACGTCATTTGATATTGATATGGTTAGTTATGTGGCGGGTGAATCAAAATTTGAATCATTGATAATTAGCGACAGCACTTCAAAAATATCTTTAGGTGCACAGAAGTTTAATGTTGTTTCCGTTTTGCCAAAACCTGAAGAACAACAATTGAACGAACAGGGTCAGCCTTTACCACCAAAGCCCTTTGGTTATGCCGTGGGCGAAGTGAGCTGGCCTTACTTATATATTATTTTAATATTCTTGGTTTTTTTAAGTCTTATTATTCTATTTGTACGTCGATTTCAAGTCAGACAAAAAATTAAAAGCTATCAATCATTGGTCGCAAGTTATGAATCAGCTATTTCTCCAGACAATCAATTTTATAAAAAAATGCGAACTCTTGAAAAAAGTGATTATCCATTACCTGATTTAGATCAAGCTATCAAAATATATTTAATGCGGACTTTCCAATTGCCATTTCTAAATTTAAATCCGTCAGTGCTGTTTAGATTAATGGTCAAAAAATACCCCAGAGATAAAAAAATTATTAAATCCATTGATTTGATATTAAAGGATCTCGAGCTTTTTAAAAAAAGCACGGATGTGACAACTGGTCAGAAAACTAAATTAGTTAATCAGTTCTATACTGTGATGATTCAGTGTGAAGCGCTACGCCAAAGAAAAACGTCTGCGAAAGGGTCTGTCTGATGACTTTTGCAGGATATCTTTGGGCACAGTCTTATTTTTTAGTTCTTCTGCTGATAATTCCAGTCTTGTATTATTTTTTAAGTCTGAAAAAATCACAGAAATCAACATTACAAGTCAGTTCAGTCAGTCAGTACAAAAAATGGCAAAATCGCGGCCGAATTATTTGGGTTAAATTAAATCAAATATTTTTGTATCTTAGTTTTATTTTTCTAGTCTTAGCATTGGCCAGACCACAAACGACAGATACTAAATTAAAAAGAACATTAGATGGCTTAGATATCGTTATTGTTTTGGATATTTCTGACAGTATGCTGATTGAAGATACTAAACCAATTAATCGTATTGAATCTGCAAAAGACACCATTGCGCGCTTCGTGCAAAAAAGAACATCTGATCGTATCGGAGTTGTTATTTTTGCCGGAGAAGCTTTTACGCTTGTGCCGCCAACGTTAGATTATGATCTAATTATTAATCGCATTGGTCAGATTCAAACAGCAGCGGAAGCTAAAATTAAAGATGGCACGGCAATCGGTGTAGCCATGGGTGCAGGGGCAGCCAGACTAAAAGATTCGCAAGCTAAATCACGCGTTATGATTTTTCTAACTGATGGTGAAAATAATTCGGGAACAATTGATCCTGAAACGGGTTTAGAAATCGCCAAAGGTTACGGCATTAAAATTTATTCTATCGGATTAGGAGAAAGTGGACCAACACGGCTACCGATTTACACACGGGATGTGTTCGGACAAAAAGTGAAACGCTATCAGCCTTTTGAAAGCACAGTGAATGATGAGCTTTTAGGTCAAATGGCCGAAGTCACTGGCGGAAAATACTTCAGGGCTAACAAAGAAAATTCACTTGAAAATGTATTTAATGAAATTAATAAACTGGAAACGACAAAAATCGAAGATCAAAAGTTCGTAAAATACAACGAACACTACCCCATTTTTTTAAGTATAGGAATGCTATTACTGTTTTTAAATTTGATTCTTGGCCAAACTTTACTTAAGAGGGGGCCATGATGACGGGATTAAAATGGGGAACACCGGAAGCGTTTTATTTATTGGTTGTTCTTGTGTTATGGGTCGTTTTTTCATTATATAATGATATTTATTTTAAGAAAAAGTTAAAAAAGATTTTCGGGCCCAAGGTTTTAACATGGTTAAAATATATCAATTAATTTCAGCGTCGCAAAATAAAAATTATTTTAATGTTTTTGTCAA
>JANOOI010000191.1:0-2084 GCA_031421235.1 Bdellovibrio sp. | reverse complement strand
GTTAGTCGTGATATTTTTCATTATGCCACAATTAAAAAACCAGCTTTGTTCAGGCAAACGTTTATACTTGCCAGCCAATACCCTGCCCAGGAGATTAGTTATAATAAGTTGTTAGGACAATTGCAAGAGGCCGGCAACGTCGATCAGATAAAACACTACTTAGATTTATTTACTCAAGCTTTTTTATTAAAACTTGTTTTCAAATACTCGAATTCTCCACTTTCAAGATTATCATCACCAAAAATCATATCTTGCGCCCCTGTTTTTAATTCACTTTTTTTAAAGCGTGAATTAACACCTGAAGAAAAAGGTCGCGTGTTTGAATCTGTTGTAGGCAGTCAGCTTTGTGAACATTTTGATTCAGTTTATTACTGGCGCGAAGGTCGCTATGAAATAGATTATATTATTGAAACAGACGGCATTCTTTATGCTATCGAAGTTAAAACACAAGCTAGAAATAGTTCAAGTTATCAACATTTTAAGAAAAAACATAAAAATGTAAAATTTTGTATTGTTGATTTTGAAAATTTTAAAGAGTTTGAAGAATCACCATCGATTTTTTTAAAGAAATATTCGATTTGATCAGCTAAATGACGATGGCGTCGTCATTTTTACTGACAATTTGACGACGATGTCGTCAATCTACAAGACTAGTCATGTCGATTTTTTATTTTTTGAACTGATACTTAGTCTTAGATTTTTCACCTTTAACTTTAAGTACACCACTTGCAACGGCTTTAGCCAAATCCAGTGTTTCTTGATCTTTTTTAAGGTATAAGAAAAGATTGCTCATTAAGCCTGAAACTTGTTTTGCGGGTGGCGCCATTCACGAAACTTGACCATTTTTAAAAATTCCTACGGCTTGCTGACGGTAGCGACCAGGTTTTTCTATCAGGCCGGACATCAAAATTTTATGCCCTATTAAAAAATCATTTTCTTTCAAAGGGTCAAAGTCAGTCAGCTGCTCATAAGGTTTGATCGCATTTTTAACTTCGATGATTTGATTTTTAGGACCAATTACTTTTTTACCTTCAATTAAGGAACTAATCTGCTGCTCAGTTAAAGAGTTACCCCCGATAGCTAAACTATGATGAATAGTTTTAATCTTATTCTCTTTACGCAGTTTAACCGAAGGTTTTTTAACAACAAGATGTTTCGATTCACCCAATATAGTTTGAATCTTTGAAACTAAAGTTAAAATTATTGGAGTAATCGTATAAGGCGATTTATGTATATAAAAGATTATATATTTGCAATATCTTCTAAGGATTTGTTTTTATTCCCACTGAACCTGATACGGCTGTCGATGTTGCTGTACCACCGCTGACTGAAATTGTTCCAAGCGTTGGACCGGTTCCAGAAATATAAATTATACCTCCACCGCCGCCACCGCCGTTATCACCAATATAGGCATTACCGTTACCACCTGTTGCGCTGTAAACTGCTGTTGCCGTTCCACTAATAGTTGTCGCTGTTAAGTATATACTTCCACCTGCACCACCGGCAGCACTGGAATCAGTAATCGCAGAAGATCCGTTGGCTGTTAACGTACCAGCGATATCTGATATTCCAGATAAAATAATTCGAATCACACCGCCGCCATTACCGCCAATTCCGCGAAGTGATCCGCCGCCACCTGATCCGAATTGTACTGGATTGGTTGATGAATCATAAGCTGTTCCGCCAGCACCACCGCCCGTATTACCTGCTCCACCGGCGCCGCCATGCGCACCACCACCGCCGCCATCATTTGTTGAACCAATTCCAGGACCTGAACCAGAACCATTACCAGCAGGGCGTCCACCCACATGGCCTTTACCATTCACATTAATGCTTGCTCCGTTGGCTAATGTGAAGTTAGCCATATTTATTGTAATATAATTTCCTGATAAAACGACTGGTGAAGACACAGAGAGCGTACCCGTTCCTGTCATTGAATAACTTGTTGGTAAAGTTTTTGCTGTCGTTACACCACAAGTTGTATCAGCAGTGCCCGTATCACAAAGTGCGCTGCTAGTCCCTGTGAAATTATAAAGACCTGTTTGACCACCCGTCGAACCGTTAACTGCGATAGCACCTAAAGG
>JANOOI010000190.1:0-8071 GCA_031421235.1 Bdellovibrio sp. | reverse complement strand
TGGCAGTGTTTTTAAGTTTTCGCTTTGGCGAATCATTTTCCGGGCTGTCGCCCATGTTCCATCGATGACAAAAATTCTTAGTTTTTTATCTTTTGGAAATAAATTTTCTTTTTCAGTTTCTTGAAGCATTGATAAATTTTTCGATGTTGCCCCTGGGTACAAAATCATAGAATGGTAGTTGCTGTCCGTGATGAGGGTGTTAACTGTTTTGTCTTCAGTGTAATTTTGCCCTTTGACTAAGTGTGAATTTTTCAAACACTGATGTGACATGCGACCAGTGGCAATACGACGTTTAGCCTCGATAGGATGAATAAGCACAACGAAATCAATTTTCGAGTCAAAGGGCTTTACTTGCTGGCAGTAGCATGAAAAATCAGGTTGCGAACACGCTGAACACATTGTTCGGTAGTGCGGTTTATTTAAATTTTGTTCGGCTTTTTTGATGCGATATTTTTCCAAGTTCATCATGCTATGACTAGATTAATGAACTAACTACCAGCATGACAATATGAGATCAAAATTGTGGTGCTAAAATCCAAGAATATCGACGTAAGTCAGGCCTTTAGCTAAAGCAGAAGAAGGTCTTGCTCGTTGACCTTTAATTTGCACACGGCCTTCTGTGAAAAGGCTTTTTAGTCCCTGACGGGAAATATTTCTAAGATCTAAATTATCATTTTGGCTTTTAAGGGCTGTTAAAAGGGTATTATCCATACGACTGACCCGAGTATTAAGTTCAAGTACAATGCGAAACGATTTTGGTGGTTGTTCAGGAACTCTATCTATCATGGTGGTCTCCGTGGGATCTTATATCTGTATTTAAGTCTGTTGTGAATAGATAATCGCTGTAATACAGTAAATAGTGAATCAGCCATCAACCTGTAACCTATTGTATAACAAGGACTCTATATGATTGGAATAACGTTAACATATGCAGCAATTCTTTCACTGATCTTTATAGGGCTATCTTTAAGAGTCGTTGCGGGTCGGTTTAAGACAAAAACGTCTTTTGGTGATGCTGGGAACACAGATCTTAACGTCAGAATCAGAACCCACAGTAACTTTGCAGAATATATCCCTCTAGCACTAATACTTCTGATGGGTGTTGAGGCCTATGAATATCCTAAATTAGTCATCCATATTTTCGGGACACTGCTGATTCTAGGGCGCTTAAGTCATGCCTACGGACTGTCTAAAGATAATGGTTTAAACTCAGCACGCCCGGCTGGCATGATCACAACATTTTTAGTTATGGTGACCAGTGCAGTCATGATTTTAATCAAAGCAATACAGTAAAAAATACAAAGGATATGAATATGGTTAAAAAAAGAAACATGATACTGCAAGTACTAATTTTTATTTTTACATTTGGTATTTATACCATTTATTGGTTTTATCAAACGGCCAAAGAATTTAAAATCATCACGAAAGATGAAGATATTTCGCCAGGACTATGGACTGGTCTTATGTTTGTTCCACTGGGCGTTTTTTATTCCTATTATCAGTACGCTAAAGCTTACGAAAAAATATCCTCAGAAAAAATAAATCGCTGGATATTATATATATTCTTTTTTGCGATTCCGCCACTTTTGTGGTTTCTTGTTCAGACAGATATGAATAAATTTGCTGACAAACAACCGCAGAGAGCAAAGGCCTAAGCTCTGCGGTTATTGATAATATTAATCTAGTGTTGGTTTTAAATTCTCAAGCTTCAGAATAATTTCTAGTTCTGATTCTAATTCGGCTTTGGTCACACCAGTGATTAGATTAAAATCAACAGTTTCTAAAGCGTCAGCCAGGGCACTGTGATTTAATGTCACAGGGGTTTCGATTTTCGCTAGTTTAAGAATTTCTAAAGTATTGACGGCGGCAGCTGCTTTAATATTTTGAACAGATTCATCGATGACTGGTCCGATTGTTTGTTGAGCCGTGTAGGGCCAATTCATTTTTTCGAAAGCGATAAGCAAATTATCAAATTCCATTGAAGCGCTGTTATCTAGTAGATGTATTTGTATTTCAGATTCATTAACTTTAACTAAAGTAGCTGATGCTGATCTTATAGTGATGGGTCTTTGAAAATAACTTAACAACAGTTTTGCATCGCCAATGTGTAAAGAATCAGAATATCGAATATTTTCAAGTTTATAAGCTGTTGGGTTAAGTGAATACATTGTGATATCAGGCATTGCGCCTATGCCAGCTACTTTTTTCACAGGTAAAAACTCTTTTAATAAAAGGACTTCAATTTGACGATCTTTAATTTTCGCCTGTGTGAGCATTAGTTTTTCGATATCCGCTATTTGAACATCAGATAAATCAACGGGTTGATTTATTAAAACTTCAAAAAATTCATTTACTTGTTTCTGATAAAAATCTTTAATTGATCCAGTTTCTGTCATTAGATCATTCAACATTTGTGATAATCCACCAAGTGCTTTCATATCCTCTTGGATTTTAAAGCTTAATGCAGGGGCTTTAGAAAACTCAGTTACATTGATATTCAAAATGTCATCAGCAAATGGGCTGACTGCTTGATCTATTGTGATCAATTTAGTTTTTTTTGATGAAGAAAATAGATATTTATTTAAAATAGAAATTTCTTCGTAAAGTTCAAATTTATTTGAAATAACTTTTTCAATATCAACTTTTTTAGTATAGGGATTCGCATTTTTTTCGTTTTCTAATATTGCATCAAAAGTTTTTTTAGAAAATGATCGCATGCTGCTTTTAATCGTAGTCATTGGGTATAGTAATACATTCTTGTAAGCATCAAAACGTTGGCAACCATAAATTTCAGCAGTTAATGTTTGAGCCAAGCTAATGTGTTCATCAGAACAATATGTATTTTCAGCTAATGTAATAGGCGCATCAAAATAACCCCAATCAATAGCTGCTTTGTCATAAGTTAACACTTTAGATTTAATGACCGCACCAAGCAGTGCCGTATGAATGTTTCTTTCGTAATCCATAACTGTAGTCGAAAAAGCGAAACCAGGGTGATTAACATCTTTTAAATAATCTGATTCAGCGTTGATTAAATCTTTATCTGTACCGTCGTGGTTGACTGATCCAGCGAAATTATGGCGTAATCCCATCACGTGTCCCATTTCATGAGCCACAACCATACGAATAATATCTTCAGTCATTTTTTTACGTTTTTCAGGCGAAATATTTGTATAGATTTTATTTATATCTAGTTTGTTTTGTTCAAACAGACAAAGTCCATTTAATTTTTTAACATCAGTCGGTAGTTCAACAGTTTTTTGGGCATGTTTTAACCATGACGAAGTCATAAAAATTTGTCCACGTAAGTTTTCACCAGTGATTGGATCAGCTTGTAGGGATGCATAGGCAAAACCAGCTGAATCCCAAAGGACCCAGCGGATCACAATCATTCGATCTTTTAGACGATCAGTTGCGGTGAAGCCTTCTTGAATTTGTAAAACATTACGTCCAATCACCTTGTTCCAGTAAAGAACGCCTTCGATAACTGCTTGCTTAATTTCAGTAGGTATTGTTTTTTCAAGAGCAATGATGATGGGGCCTTTATTTTCAGAAAGATCCCACTTCATGATTTGCGGCAATACGTAGTCGACTTTTGCTTGTGTTGCAAAATTAACAAAATAGCCAACACGTTGAGATCTGTCATACAGTTTAGACTTAAAATTAGTACTTATTGGATAAGGTTTTAATTCAATCAAAACACTTAAATTTTTATTCTTTTTGGAAATAGTCTGCTTTTTATTTTCAGCATTCGGAAAAGTAGCCTCTTTAGAAATTTCTAAATCACTGATTTTAATAGCTTGTTCAATAAAAATTGTATTATCCGTTAACTCGACTTTTTTAATTAAAGCTTCTTCAATTGAAAGACCAGAATAAATTCCATCAGCGGCATTATCATTTGCGATTTTAAAACTATTTTTATCCACTATATTCATGTGCGTTTCTAAAATCAGTCCTTTTAAGCCAGCACTTAAATCAAAAGTAATTTCGTTTTCTGTTTCTGTTATAATATCAAAGGACTGAAGTAATTTATCAGTCGGAATGGATGCGTAGATATTATCGCTGGATAAACGATACAAACCAATTTTATTGCCGGCACGTTCGAATGACACAATGACTGGTTTAAAATCATTAAACTGTGGAATGCGTTCTGCATAAATGATTGTTGGAGTCATCATGAATGCTTTTTCAAGAGATGACTTTTTTATCGTTACAGTTTGTTTTGATAAATGACTAGATTGTACTTTTAATGAATCACTGATACTGGCGGGCGCTTGTCGCTCTGAGATGACAGTTTCTTTTTTTATAGTACAAGACTGGATGATAAACAAAGCAGGCAGAACAAATAGAATTAACGTGTTTTTCGCGCTTTTCATAATGGGCCTTTCTACTGATCAGTTAATACTTATCAATAGCGGTGCCATGACTTAAAATGTCTTAAAATCGATTTAAAGGCAAAAAGGGTGTATCATCATTGGACACGGTGCCGCGCACAGTGACATACACAGCGACGTTAAAGACTGATTTCAATGCCAATGGGTAAGTGATCAGATGGTCGCTCTTCGCGTTCTTCAAATGATTTTGGTGCAGCTAAAGCGTTCCCATTTTTATCACGAGTTGGGTAAATATCGGCTTTAGTCACCACATCAGTTTCACTGAATACAAGAAGGGCATCAATTTGTTCAGCGTGCATTTCTCCAGTTGGTGAAAAATAATAATGGGTGTCTCTTTGTTCGTACGCCAATGGCTGTTCAATCATATCTAATGAATCTTTAAAACCATAATCGAAATACGGGCGTATTTCAGGGCTTGTGTGAACAGCGGTATTAAAATCCCCACCGATGATGATCGGGAAGCTTCCTTTAAATTCAGCTTTAATTAATTCTACGATTTCAACAGAGGCTTTTCCTTGTGCACGTCGTGTGGCAGCTGTTTGGTCTTCTTTGTCTGGATCAGTGCGCTTTGATTTTTGGTGAACTAGCATGATGGCTAATCGTGGTGAACTCATTCTTTGACCATTATTATCAAGATCAAAAACTAAAGCGACCGGCGCATCCCGAGAAAACACTTTTCCAGCATAATTTTTGTAACTGCGATATTCGACTTCGATACGTAAATTCTTTTTAACCAAAAGGGCCACATCAATCCCGCGGGTATCGTTACCATCGATAACGAACGGTACAAAATCATCATTTAAATAATCTTTGTTGAATTTTTGTAGCGCAGCTAAGTTTTCGACTTCAACTAACAATTGAAAATCGGCATTCATTTCTCGAATGGCGGCTGTATTACCTAAACGACGCTCATGATTTTTCACTGGATTATTTTGATCATTTTGAAGGTGTTCAAATAAATTCAGAATATTATAAGTACCGATTCGAATGTTTTGACCCAAAGGTTTTAAAGCGGATTCTGAATCGGTCGAAGTCGCATTATAAATTTGGTAGGGACCGTATTGTCCTTGGTAGGTCTTGGTGGCGGTATGTGTTGGTAGACCATACTGATTAAGCAGGTCTGCGAAGGTTGGCTCAGCAGAATAACTGGGTGCTGAAGTAAGAAGTGAAAGAATTAACGAGAAAAACAAACTTAAATTGAGTTGAGTCTTTTTCATAGGCCCGATCATATCCACTAATTACGTTAAAGAAACTGTTTTTTAAAAGAATATAAAAATTATAGCTGAAAGTTAACCTATTGATTTTAACCCATCTGAACTGTGGCAATAATTATAAGTAACGCGCCGATAAACTGAATAATTGAAAGTGTTTCACCGAAAAACATAAGTCCTATGATGACTCCGAATACGGGCTCAAGATACTGCGACAAAACACTAAATCTTGGCATTTTACGAAGACAGACGTTAAATCCAAAATAAGCCAGTGGTGTGGATAAACCTAAAATCACGATAGCCCAAATTTCTGGAGAACTTAATAAACTGACTTTGCCACCTAAAATAATCCAAACAACTAAACACGAAACGAGTGATATTATCTGTGTCAAAGCGGTCGTTTCAATATTTGTGTACGCAGTCTGAAACTTCCTAATCACGACTGTATAAAAAACCCAGGAAAACATACCCAGTGTAATGTAAAGAAAAGGCCAAAGACTTTTCATCTGTGATACTTCGTCGATCCTAACGAACGCCAAAGTCCCTAAAACAGATAGCCCAATAGCTAAGCCCGTTTTTCGGTTTATGTTTATTCCTAAAAACAACAAACTAAATATCGGGTTCAAGCAAAAAATAATTAAATACCAGCTAACAGGTAGATCGATCATGGCTAGTCCCTGAAAATAATAATTAGCGGCAAGAATTGCTGAAAGGCTTAGCCATAACTTAAGTGGCACTTGCGATGCTTTGTTCAAAATAGTTTTATAAAATGGAGCAAATAGAAGACTTGCAATTAGAAAACGACAAACCAGTAAAAATGGCAAAGTCTCAGCGGTACTTCCAATTTTAACAAAAGCGGGAATTGCAGACCAAATTAGAACAGCTAACAAGCCCCATGTGATTGCAGAATAATTATTTTTCATTTTGAAGAGCTCCTGATAAATCATTAATGTAATTGTAAGAATAAGGCATTTTAAAATGTGGTATTTCTTCGAAATCTTGAAGATTTTCTAAAACTTTTTTAAAGCTATCTGGCAAGATGAAAACTCCATTTTGGTTTGGGACTTTGCTTTTCATCCATAATCTCACTACACTATTTTGTTCATTTGCTGGATAGGTATCTAGTTTTAATGAATCGATTTCTAATACAATTTGATCAAATATTTTTTTTAATAAATCAAAATCAACTTGATATCGACCATTTACATCAACAAGAGCCTGAGATTCGATAGCCTGTTGCCAAATGAGCGATCCAATCCAAGTGTCATTATCCGTATTTATATCGGCAGATACGGGGTCGTATTTAAAACCTTTTCGACCAAACCAAAAAAGCCTTTGTAAGAAAACAAAGTGAAGAATTTCTGGAAATTCTTTTAAATTTTTTATGAGCAGTGAATCTGTTGAAAGTTCACCCATTATGTCTACATAATGTGGTAGTAAACTAAGTTGTGGATTTAAATGTGGTGATACCTTGTAGGGGCCACAACGATGGCCAATTTCATGAAAAATAGATGCTAAAAAAATAGTTTTCTCTAAATTTTTCTGAAGAGAAAAAAATTGTAGGACAGTTTCTTTCGTAAACACTCTGTTTGCTATTGAGAAAATAGTTGTATTAAAAATATTGCTCCATATATCAATAAATTCTAAGCCAAAAACTTCAGATTCATTTTTTGGGTATTGGTTTAAAACATATGGGAAAAACATAAATATATTTTTACCTGAACAGGCGGATCCTAATCCTGTCAGAATACGTACCGGATAATGCTGCGGCCAAGAATAATTATCTAATGCATTATCATATTGTTTGTAGCGTTCAAAAATTTTTACTGACTGGATTCGAGATTTAATCCAGTCATGTGTAAGCTGCTCAAGATCGCAGTCTCTGGATAAAAGGACATCACTGTAGTTAGAAGCTGTTTTAGTCAGTTTAATGTCACCACGAATGCGACAAAAATTCTGATTTTTAATGTTATTTAGTATTTCACCAGAAAGCATAAGCACCTCTGATTTACATTTAATACAATACGGCAGCCATAAGTTACTACAGTCATATCGAATATATGCAACACACAGATCCGAAATTCCGATTTTTAAGAATTTGAACTAGATAGATCAGGAATTAGGAATCTTAAGCCTCAACCACATATCTATCCGTTGTAAAGCCTTGGGCTTTCAGCCACGGGAAGAATTCAGTTTCTAATAATGAACGAGCTTTGTTTAAATCCACGTTCTTAGGATCGTCGATGCCAGATGATAAAGATTCCAGTATCTGATTTTGTTTAAGGCCCGCTTCCTGTGCGATACGATACGGAATCAACGTGTAAGTGATCATGCCGTAACGTGACCGATACCATTGGGGGAATTCGGTTTCGATGATGGATTCAACTTTTTTCTTAAATTGAAATTTGGGATCGGCGACTTTGTCCCTCATTTCAACGAAGTTTTCTAAAGCCATATCAGCAATCG
>JANOOI010000189.1:0-3090 GCA_031421235.1 Bdellovibrio sp. | reverse complement strand
AAGCCTTCAGTGGCTGGAAAAGCAGGAGAATAATCCTATGAAAACTGTTACTAATATTTACACCTCATTATTTTTACTAACGATATGTGGATGTCAAAACGATGTCGGAGGAACAACCACCGGAAATCCGTTAGTTAATTTTACGATGGCTGGTTCGGCAGCGCCGCCAACTGTGGCTATTAACAAACATAATATTAAATTTCCACTTTTAGCGGGAATAATAAATCAAGCCGTAGCACTGCCTCCACCGGTATTAGTCGATTCAACAAATGCTTCAATTAATTTGAATGAGGCTTGGATTTCTGTAAAGCAAGTTGAATTTAAATCGACTCAGACCCCAGGTGCTGGGGAAATTTCCGGCGACAGTGTTAGTTTTCAAACACCGACAGCAATTAATTTGATAGCCTCGATGCCACAATCTTTCGGACAAGCACGGATCGGCGCTTCACTGCGTAGAATAAAAATGCAGCTGCATAATGTTGATGTGTTGCCAACAGGTGCACCAGCTGGACTTTTTGGTAAAAGTTTTTTTTGGAAAGGCACTGTGGCAGCAAGAAATTTTACATTTACATCAACTGAGGGCTATGAATATGAATTAGCTGGACCGAACGGTGTTACGCTCATCGAAAATTCAAATGTTTTATTAAGTATTCAAATCGCAAATTTATTTCGAAAAATTAATATGACGAACGTTGTGAATAACGCTGTAATTAGTGAAGGTTCGCGTGTACCCGCAACTAACCCGTGCCCACTAATAAATGCATCAGCTGTTGATATTTACACTTGTTTTAAGGATGGCTTGAAAACTGAATCAAATTTAGGAAAGGATGACAATAGCGACGGAGAACTTGCCGGCGATTCGACTGTAAAATAATCTGATATTAAAACTTTAACAAAGGATGTTTATTTATGAAAAAAATATTTTGCTTACTTACTTTTACGATATTTAGTTTAATTGCAACTTCTAGTGCCTTTGCCTTATTAGGTGAAGTTCGTCTTAACTATGGCGACACAAGTGGAAGCCCCACAAAGTATAACGATGCTTATTTTAAACTTAATGATGGTCCGGAAATTAAACAACAAACTTATACCGGTGTGGATGCCATTTTGATGTTACCCGTGGTTCCGCTAGGTTTTGGTATAAGGTATGAAAGCACTAGTAAAAGTGAAACTCAGTTCAATGAACAGATTGATTATGCAATTAAGAGGACAGCATTGTTAATCAACTATCGCATAATTAATTCGAAATTTTATTTAGGACCTATCGTTTCGTACGGTTTATCACAAAGCTTAAGTTTTAAATTGCCGTTGGATCCTGACGAATTTAAATCCAGCAAAAGCAGTAGCTATTCTTATGGATTAGAAGGCGGCGTAAAATTTGGTTTCTTCAGAATCGGTGCTGAGGCTGGAGTGACTTCATTAGTATTTGAAGATTTAAAAAATAAGAATAACGTAATTCCAAATAAGAATGGACTTAACATATCGGAATTAGATTTTGGTGGAAATTACTATCGACTTCATCTTGGCATAGGTTTTTAATTAAAAAAAATGGCTCAGAAGGCAGGACTCGAACCTGCGACCAAGCGGTTAACAGCCGCTTGCTCTACCAACTGAGCTACTTCTGAACACTGAACGATAAACTAACTAAATTGAACTGGATCGTCAAGAAGCTCTCGACCAAATGATGTTGAATTAACTGGCAAATTGTTGTTTTAGATAAACAAAAGACATTATGAAATTACAAACTCAGTTTTTGTCTTAGTTTTTTGGATCTAAACGGTAGATCGTCGGCTTTAAACAAGCGGTGTTCAGCGTTCCATTCAAGAATGACTTCGCCCCCGCCAGAATCAACAGCTGTGGCTAAAACTTCCCATGACTTAATTTTTTTAACATCAACACCAGCGAATGATTCCATATCTACGGTGCAAAACTGTTTTTTGATGTCTGCATCGCTCAAGTTTGAAAATTGAAGTAAATGGTTTCCCCGTTTGAACATGAACTGTCCCTGAACCTCAGAACACCACTGAAAAGACTTTAGATCCTCAAACACCGGGGTAACCGCTGGCGGATCTTGTGGGGGGTTGGATTGGCTAATTTGTTCAAGAGATGTTTTGAAGTAGTAAAATACAACTAAGCTGATGATTAAAAGGCTTAATTTTATGATGATTTTTTTATTCACGGGGCTTCCTAATTGATTAAAATTGGTGCGGACGAGAGGATTCGAACCTCTGACCACTTCATTCGTAGTGAAGTACTCTATCCAGCTGAGCTACGACCGCACATTTTAAAAAAACAACCACTATTTGCTTATAAATTAATAGTGAATCGGCAAGGTACAAAAAATATAGTCCAAAATCAAGTTTAACTATTGGACATACCTTGATTCTGTAAAAACGCTATGGCACTTTAGATAACGGCCACACAATGTGGTCTATTTTTTCAGCCTTATATTTAATTATATAATATTTTACCGCGGAGAAGTGGGTGAGTGGCTGAAATCAAGTCTTTGCTAAAGACTCGTACTTCCAAAAGAGGTACCGTGGGTTCAAATCCCACCTTCTCCGCCATTTTATTTTTAGAGGTGTTCTTTGCGTCGAACAAAATTTCCACTTCTACAGGCTAATGAAATGTACAAAGCGGCATTTCTTGTAAAAAAAACCAAATTTAAACAGCAATATCCAGCATTATCTGAGACAGAACTTCATCAGATGACGATTTTATATTTTCAGAAAATATCAAAGGTCTAAATTGATCGGCCCTATTGAAGTTCTTAATGATGTGACCAAGCGATTAGATACCGCAAACATTCATTATTTTTTAGTGGGATCATTGGCAGCCATGTTTTACAGTCGGCCAAGATTTACTAATGATATTGATTTAGTTTTGCGAATTAACCCTGATCAGATTCAAGTTTTTGAAAAAGCGTTTAGCTTAGATCAATAGGTTCTACTCAATCAGAGGGGGAATCGCCGTTTCAAGTTAATGAAGTTTTCTAGTTCTATTTATTATTCCATTCCATCCACAAAGTGCAAGCACTCTTAATCTATAATTATTAAAATTCCTAAATCCAAAAGCACGTCTGCTTATCAT
>JANOOI010000188.1:0-1675 GCA_031421235.1 Bdellovibrio sp. | reverse complement strand
CTGCAGCACCTTTGCTATGTGAAGCTTTCAGCAATGCCATGAAATTAAAGCCAGACGTCATCATCATCGGTCGTGGTGGTGGATCTATTGAAGACATGTGGTGTTTTAATGAAGAAACATTGGCCCGAAAAATTGCTGCTTCAGTTATTCCTGTGATTTCAGCAGTGGGTCATGAAATTGATTTTACAATTTGTGATTTTGTTGCAGATCTTCGTGCACCCACACCATCAGCTGCTGCTGAACTTGTTGCAAAAAGCAGTGCAGAAGTGATTCAAAGGTTAGGACAACTGCACAAGTTATTACTGATTTCCTTACAAAAGTTAATTCATAATAAAAAGCAAAAATTAGCTTTAGCTAAACATCGTCTTGTCGATCCACAAAAAAAACTGCAAGATTTTTCATTAAGAAATGATGATCTGTACACTCGATTAGAAGTCGCCATTGATTATAAACTGACTGCTCTTAAAAAAGACATTCAAGTTTTAAGATCAAAAATGGTTTCACCAGAACACACGATCATGAATAAAAAAATGAGGCTGCAAAAAAACTTCGAAAGAATGAATTTAACACTTAAACATTATATTCAGACCAAAGATCATCAAATAAAAAACATGATGTCATTGTTGGATTCCTTTAGTCCTTTAAAAGTTGTTGATCGGGGTTATTCGATAGCAAAAGTTAAAGACAAAGTGATCAGATCAGTTAAACAAGTCAAAATAGGTGACGAAGTCACTATTAAAATGACCGATGGAATATTAATTACTGAAGTTAAAGATTTTATTCAATAAAGGAAAGATTATGGATTTTGAAAAAAAATTAAATCGACTGGAAGAAATTGTTCAAAAAATGGAAAAAGGTGAGTTATCACTCGAGGAATCACTTAAATTTTTTGAAGAAGGAGTGAAGCTTTCACGAGACTGTCACGGGCAATTAACCCAAGCTGAACTGCAAGTTAAAAAATTAGTCAGTGTTGACGAAAACGGTAAAGCCATCACTGAAAAATTCAACGCAGAGGACTAATTAATTGAATAGTCATAGTTTTTTAAATCAGTTTGATACTTTTTCAGAAAAATATTTTGATGAATACTTTCAGAAATTGCCACAAGCTAAAATACTTAGTGAAAGTATGTGCTATTCATTTAAATCTGGCGGTAAAAGGTTCAGACCTTATTTAACGTACTTGGTTTCCGAATTATTCGAAGTCGATTTTGATCAAATTTTGCCATTTAGTTTAGCCGTCGAAATGATTCACACTTATTCATTAATTCATGATGATTTACCCTGTATGGATAATGATGATCTTCGTCGAGGTCAACCCACCAATCATAAAATGTTTGGGGAGGATATGGCTTTGTTAGCTGGAGATTCATTTTTGACTTTAGCTTTTCAAATCATTTCAGATAAATACACTGACAATCCCAGCATTGGTCTGCAACTTATCAAGCTGCTTTCACATAAAGTTGGTTTTGCTGGCATGATCGGCGGGCAAGTCATTGATATTAAAAGTAATGCGCAGACAACAACTGATGACACTTGGCTTATGCATAAAAGAAAAACAGCAGATTTAATTGAAGTCTCTGTCACAGGTGCAGCGATTATTTGCAAAGCCAACACCAAACAATTGCAAGTTTTACAAGAATTTGCTCAAACGATCGGTCTTGCCTTTCAAGTCAAA
>JANOOI010000187.1:0-3536 GCA_031421235.1 Bdellovibrio sp. | reverse complement strand
GTGATCAGTTAAAAAAAGCATAATTTTTCGATCATTAGCGGCTGCAGTTTGTGCAAGTGCCACAGATGAAAATAAACTAGGTAAAAACGGTAACGCTAATAGCGTGTTACCCGTTCCCACGATAAACTGTCTTCTTGTTTTTTTGCAATAAACTATGCTCATATATATCCCCTAATCTAACTTCATCTCTTCGACTGTCCGCCGATTAATCCAGTTTCACATCTTCGGCTGTCCGCCGATTAGTAACTCCATAATTTGAAATCATCTGCTAAAATTAAATTCTTAATTGCACTTTGAATACTACCCTGGCTGCCATTTGCTCCATATAAAGTCTTTAAACTTTCATTCATTTGACAGCCATCAGCTGCTGTTGCAGGAACACGTGATTCAAAGTTTTTTAAGTTTTTAACAAAACACATAATAGCTTTGTCGTTAGTTGCTAAATCGTAAGCCAATTGTGTTGAATCATTAATGAGTGTCGGTGTTGGTCTAAGACTAGGAATTTCAGCTTGTGTGTTGATGTTTACAGTTCCAATAGAAGGACCACTCAAAGAGTCATAAATTTTTTCTGTAGATCTAAAGCGACCTATGCTGTCGAAATTTTCAAACGTATAACCAATACTATTCATACTGGCATGACAGTAAATACACGATGAACCTTTAGTTTCTGTGAGGTGTGTGTATCTGTCGCGTGTGGATTGCAATTGACTAACGATTTGTTCCTCAGAAACAGATGTCGGCGCGTTCGGTGGAGGCGGTGGTACTGGTTCACAAAGCACGTCTTCTAAGACGGCAAGACCGCGTTTAACGGGTGATGTGTAATTTCCCGATTTTCTTGCTAAAAAAGCTGCGCGATTTATAAAACCAGCCCGATTAGATTGTAAATTTGTCACCCCTGGTGCTGCTAACCCATAAATTGTCGCTAAATGTTGGTTTGTAATATTTGTACTTTGTGAAGTTAGTAAATCACTGAATGTTCCTTTTTTATTTAAGACGATATCGATAAAATACGAATCCATTTCTGCTGTCATAGCGTTTGATAAATTATTTTTATCAATGCCTGATAAAAATTCACCACTGTAAGTAAAGCTATCGAATCGATTGTACCCATACATTTCACGAAATAATCTTTTAATGGTTTCTTGTGCGTCTGGTGTGGCTAAAAGCCTATCGACTTGCTCACTTAAAATAGTGTTATTTAAAATTTGACCGCTAGCTGCTAAAGATCTAAGTGTCGCATCTGGTGCTTTACCAGTTAGAAAAAAAGATAACTTAGAAGCGACTTCGTAAGCGGTTAATGAGAGGACCCGGTCACCCCGGCTGGATGGATTGCCTTGATCATAAGTGCGATATAAAAAATCTGGCATTTGTAAAACTGAAACAAACGTAGTCACTAGCAAATCATATTTAGTCATTGTCGAATTCCAAAGGCTTGCTGCTAATAAATTACTTTCAGTGGAATTAAGATTTCTTCTGAATGCACGCAATGCTAATTCTTTAACAAAGCTCTGATGACAGACTTGCGTGATTGATGCGCTATTTAGACAGCTGCCCGTGTTTGGATAAACACCTAGCGAATCATTCTGTGTACCAAAAATTATTTCACCTACACGAAATGTTGCATCAAAATAACTTTTAGCTAATCTTTGCGATTGAATAAAGTTTTGTTCTTTAAAAGTCGAATGCCCAGAAGCTATTGAATCGTTCGGAATACCATCCAAAATAAGAGCCAGTGAACTGTCGCCTTTCAAATGCGGTCTGTAAGAAGCCAAATCATCCATCATCGAAAAAAGTGCAGTTTTAAATTCACGATTAGTTAATTTTGTAGCTGGTGTTTTTGCGATCTGACTAGGATCACAGACGTAATTTAATTTGCCGTTTACTTGTGTGACTGCAGGTGGTAACGCATTTGTGGGATTAAGCGAAGCTAAGCTGTTTGATTCAAGACTAAGTCTAACAGCTTCATAATTACTAGAACAGTTTTGAAAATAAAAAAATGCAAATGTTAAAAAAACAGAAAAAAAAGATAGATGTGCCTTTTTACTTTTACTATTAAAAGAAAACAAATCCATAATTCCCCCGAATCATGCCCGAACTGCCAAGACACGACGCCTATTCATATCGTCATAGCCCAATCTTTATTGTAGGTAATATTTCTTTTGATCAGTCGGGAATTCGAAAAAAATATCATTACGAGACATTTTATTTTTTTGCTTTTTTCTGATTTGTCGAACTAGTTTACTGGATATCTGGAAGTAGACAGTTACGTGTGGTTTTTATCAGGCTAAGAATTCATGACGTCTGTCAATAGATGTAATTAGCTAGAATATGTATCTTATACTTTACATTTGAATTAATTTGTATATAATAAGATACATTATGAAGACAAAAATAAAACTCAATGAACAGACTGTGCAACTACGGGATCTAGGATTAAAAATTCGAAATCATCGTAAGGAATTTGGTCTTAGTGCGACAACAACAGCTGAAGCTGCTGATATTTCACGAATCACCCTTCATCGTATTGAAAAAGGAGAGGGCTCTGTCTCTATGGGGGCTTATATCTCTGTTGCGATATCTCTTGGTTTAGAAATTGGTTTGAGTAACACAAAAAAATCCCAGAATGAATCATCTTCTCAACAAAAATTACCGAAAAAAATTCGTGTGAACGATTATCCCCAGCTTAAAAGTCTGGCTTGGCAGATTAATAAAAAGCACGATCTGACCCCTGAAGAGGCTTTAAATATTTATGAAAGAAATTGGCGACATATCGACCAGAAATCAATATCTATTAAAGAAAAAAAAATCATAGACTTGTTATTAGCCCATTTTGAAAGGAAAAGACTTCTTGTATAAAAGAGAACACCATCTTCGTATTGCGACAGTTCTCCAATCAATCGACGCAAATGTGCTGGATCAACACAAATGTTTTTTTGGTGGCGGGACCGCTATTGTTTTATTACACAACGAATATCGCGAATCAGTTGATATTGATTTTTTGATTTCTGATCGCTTAGGTTATCAAAATTTGCGGCAACTCATATCCAGTCACGGTCTACATGCAATAACCCGCAAGGGTACAATCCTAAATACTGCTAGAGACGTTCGCATCGATCAGTACGGTATTCGTACAATGCTTCTTGTGGCAGATACAGAAATTAAACTAGAAATTATATTTGAATCACGTATTTCTATTCAAGATCCTAAAAAAGATCACCGTATTTGTGGACTTAAAACACTCACACCAATTGATATGGCGGCATGTAAGCTTCTAGCAAATTCAGATCGCTGGAACGATGATTCAGTTTTTAGCCGTGATTTAATTGATCTTTCGATGTTGCAACTTTCGAAAAAAAATTTGAAAAAAGCCATTGATATAGCGGCGAATGCCTACGGAGCCAGTATAGAAAGAGATCTCAAAAAAGCGATTGATTCTCTGAAAAAACGCAATGGCCGTCTTGATGAATGCATCAGCGCACTTAAAATAGATCATATTCCGAAAGCACTACTTTGGAGCTACATTAAGAAATTGATTT
>JANOOI010000186.1:0-4144 GCA_031421235.1 Bdellovibrio sp. | reverse complement strand
ATTAGTATTGATAAAAAATAGTAAAAACATGATTCATTGACCTAGGTCTAGTCAATAGTACCACGATTTAGTCCGATATGAGATCGTGATGAACTGTATTAAAAAAGCTAAATTTCATCTTTTGCTTCACTTACTGCTCAGTTATCTGTTGGTGGGGTGTGCTTCTTTTCAAGTTGTTGAAAAGAGAACAGTCTATTCAGATATGTTTCCCAACGAAATTTCACGAACTGAATACTACAAAGACATTGCTTTAGGATTTTATAATGAAAAGCTTTATCCAAAAGCAGTTGAACACTTCAGACTGGCCTTGCTACACGATCAAAATAATCAAGAAGCTAGGTACTGGTTAGCAGCTAGTTATTTCAAAACAAATGAAAACTATTTAGCATTAATTGAATTGGATCAAATTAGTGATTCAGAAAATTTTGAAGTCGCCCGTTTAAAAATTATGTCTGATATCTACGAAAAAGCTCAGTCCTACGAAAAAGTTTTAGCGCTCAATGAGACAATCTATGAGCGGACACAAGAAAATTGGCCATTGTGGAAAATTTACCACATGAGCCTAAATATAAAAAACTATGATCAAGCTATGAAAACTCTGACTTCGTTAGAGCAAAATAAAGAAGATAAATTTAAAATTTTATTAGGTCGTTATGAAATTTACTTGAGAGAAAAAAATAAAGTGGCAGCTGTTGAACAGCTTTTTCTGGCTGATCAGTATAAACCTTACGATGCTTTAGTGACTGAACAAATTATTAATCATAAATTTGAGGACAAAGACTGGGAAGCTGTCTTTAATTACGCGTCAAAATATAGTAAATACCACCCTTATAATTTAGATGTCTCTGAAAAAATGTCTCAAGCTTGTATTCAAACCCGAAAATATGATGAAGCTATTGCTGAACTTAAAAAGCAAAAAGAACTTGATCCAACATCTGTGGGTATTGAATTTAAAATAGCACACGTGTTGTTTTTAAAACGTGATTTTATTAATGCTGAAGAGCTTTATAATGAGCTTTACCAACTGACTAAATCTGATCAATCGGTTTTTTATATTTCACAAATTCATTTATTACAAAATGATTTACAGTCTGCTGCGACGTCATTAGAAAGTTTAGTTTCTTGGTCTGAGTACTACCCTGCAGCCCAAGTTCAGTTAGCCCGTTTAGAGTGGAAAAACAACGCTCATGATTTAGCGATCAATAGACTGCGTCGTGCTCAGTTATTACGTCCTGATTCTTTAGAAGTATATCAGGAATATGGCCAGTATTTAATTTGGAACAAAAATTATGTGGAATCAATTGCCTTAGTCGAACAGGGAATGCGAGCATACCCACTGGACGACAAACTAAGAATTCTAGCTGCTTATGTGCACTTTAAATTGAACAATATGCGAAGTTTTAAAAAAGAAATTGAAATAGCACAAAGTATTAACCCAAGTAATTCTGAAATCTATGCAGTCATGACAGAACTGTGGTATGAAAAAAATAAATCGCATAGTGAACTTGAATATTTAGCTAGAAAAGCAATTGAATTGGACACAAAAAACAAAAACGTTAAGCCGTTATTAGCTTGGGCCTTGCTACAACAAGATAAATTATCAGAAGCGGCTAAATTATTCGAAGAATTTTACGATAAAAATCCAGATGAATTGTTTTATGCGCAGGCTTTAGCGGAAATTTATCAAAAAAATACTTTAGTCAGTAAATCAAATGATTATGAAAATAGAGCGTTGGCTTTGAAAATTGATCAAAATTTAAAAAATGATTTGGATTACTTCAATAAATCGAAAAATGCAGAAAGTTTAGATTATCAAGAAGGTAGTAACAGACTTCCGGCTAGTCTAGAGCAGCCTTAAATCCGATCAGTATTTGATTAAGTTATCAAATCATCAAATAATAAAACCAGATGAAAATAAATCACCTGTTTATCTTTTTATTTTTTTGTATTGGCTTTAATCAGACTTTACTTGCACAGCAAAGCTGTAGTCCAGTGGCTCAGCCAACTTATTACAGAATCAAAAAAGGTGACCACGTCGCTGCTATTCTAAGAAAATTAGGTTTAAACCCTGTGTTTGGCAATAATGGAAGCCTTAATAATTTTCTAAAATTAAATAATTTAAAAAACATCAATGTGATTTCACCAGGCAATACGCTTAGAATTCCATTTAGCTGTGAACAACAAGTCACTGTTTGGAACACATCACCCTTTGAAGATGGAAGACTTTTACAACATTTAAGTGAGTACACAATTACACTGAAACCTGCGCCAGTCGTGATTAATAAAGAAGTCACAGAAAAACGACCAGATAAATTGCCCGAAATTATAACTCCACCTTTAGAGTCCGAACTAAAGATAGAGCCGGAACTGAAAACAATTCTTAAAACGCAAGCCCAAGGCGTAGATCAAGTACTTGATGTTGAAGCTGATAAAAAATCTCAAGATGATATTTCAGAAGCTCTAAGATACAGAATGATTTGTGATGGAGAATGGACAGGTTCTGAGTGTATTAGCCGATATACTGCGGTGTACGCCACTATTGGTGGCTGGAACAATCGCTATGATGGTGTTGATACAAGAGCCAACGCAGGTCGAAGACGTGATGGGTTGCTGCTTTCAAAATTGAATCCTTCAGTTGGTTTTGGTTGGGATAATTACTGGAATGAAAATGTTAGAACAAACTTATACGCTGAACTTCAACAAAGTTCAATTCTGCCTGAGTTAACAAACATACCTATCGAAAACGATAAAAAATTACTTTCAAGCTTACAGGCTGAGGTCAGATTTGAGAAAGGTCGCTGGGGCCTTGGTCTAGGTTATCGTCAGTTTGATAAACTTTATTATGTATTTAACTTTCAGCAGTTATTTAATTTTGGTTGCAGTATTGATGATGTTTCACAGTGTGGAGTTATCGTTTATTCAGCAAATGTTCCATCTTTATTCTTAAATATTAGCTACATGATTCATCAATCAGGAAAATTTAGATTTGATTCTGAATTTAAATATTTTACTTTGGGATCTTCACAAGTTAGTAACGTTGATATTTATTCAGGGTCTGGTCAAAGTGTTGAGTTTTCAGTTACACATGACCGTGTGAAAGAGTACTTAAAAGGATCTTTAAAATATTCTCAGTCAACACAAGATACATCAATTGAAACTCAGAATGCGAAAGAAGTGGGTTTAATTTTCACTTACGCTTGGAAACTGAAAGACTGGTCAGAAGACACCGTCAACAGTTCGTCAGAGAGAGATTCCACTAAAAGCAAGCCCACTGAGGATAAGCCTTCTGAAGATAATTCATCAGAATAATTTTAAATAGTTTTAACTCACATCTTGTAACATGAAAACATATGCGTCTTATGTCTAGAACTAGCCTAGTCTAGGACTGTATCTGTTAAAAAATAACTCAAAACAAGACACTATTATAAGAAGTGTACCAAAGTGGGGCTCGTAAAATTAACAGTATGTTTTTTAACGAAACTTTAAATTCACAACATGATGTTGTGATAAACTGTTAGTATCTCTCAATTTTTGGACGTGAATGAACGGAGAAGGCTTGAATCAGAATGATAGAGCTTGCACATTGAATGCGCTATGTAAAAGAAATAAATCAAATGGTTTATTTTCGATGTTGGCTGTTTCCTTTTTGCTAATAGCATTATCATCTTGTGATTTTAATATTCTAGGCGGATCAAATTCAAAGCTTGCCGAAAATTACAATCCTGGTTTAAGAACTGAATCACTTCCGCCGACGATTTCACCAGTGGCTGATTTGATCATGGACGAATTCGACGTTCAAAATATTCCATTTACAATTTCAGATCCGGATACATTTTTATTTTGTAATAACATTAACGTCTACGCTAAATCATCTAAACCAGAAATCATTGCATCTCAAAATTTAAGGGTTTCAGGCATCTATCCAAATTGTAATTTGCAAATCACAGCCCCTGGTGTTGTCAGCACAACAACTTTAGTTGTTACGTTACAAGTTTACGATTTTTGGACTCTGGTTAGCACAACTTTTAATTTAACAATTGAAAGAGTTGAAAAACCAGGACCGTTTCAAATCACTCATCATGAGGGTTTGCTGCAGTCGATATTAGCTAATTGGTCAAACGCGGCTTATATGTCTGGAACATCT
>JANOOI010000185.1:0-2627 GCA_031421235.1 Bdellovibrio sp. | reverse complement strand
CCCACAACAGATCCCACAACAGACGGACAGGTGTAGTTATGGCTAAAAATAAAAAACAAAAAACTGTTAATGCTAAAAGTGAAACTGAAGTCTTAAATTTTGATGCTGAAATAGAAAATGATATAGCTGCCGAACTTAATCCAAACGGTATTGAAATCGAAGCGGGCCTTTTTGAAAATATTGAAATCAGCGAGGACTTGTTAGCGACTGAAACTGATGTCAATTTAGAAGGCTCAGAATTGGAATCTTTTGAAGCTGCTGAAATCGCTGAAATTGATTTTATTGAAGAAGAACAAGCTGAAAGCATTATTGAAAGTATTCTTTTTGCTTCTGATAGACCTGTTAGTCTTTTGTCTATTCGTGAAGTTTTTAAAGGAACAAATATCACTAAAGACAAAGTTAAAAGAATTTTAAATAACTTAGCTGTAGAATATGCAAGCGGTCGTCGTGGTATTACTTTAGAAGAAATCACAGGTGGCTACCAAGTTAGAACTAAAATCGATAATATGAATTTTTTAAAACGCACATTAAAAACTCGTGCATTTAAATTATCAGGTCCTGCTTTAGAAACTTTGGCCATAGTGGCGTACAAGCAACCTGTCATTAAATCTGAAATCGATCAAATCCGCGGGGTAGAATCAGGGCATTTATTACGGGCATTGATGGAAAAAGGACTTTGTAATTTCGAAGGTAAAGCCGAAAATTTACCAGGTCGACCAATGCAGTACGGAACAACACGACGGTTTTTAGAAATTTTTGGATTACGTAATATAAAAGAATTACCAACACTTTCGCAAATTGATGAACTTTTACCGGAAGGTATTGGTGAAGACGAAGATGAGCAAAAACCAACACTGGCTGCAGTGACTGATTCAATGTCTGAACAAGTTAAATCAGTCAGTTACTCACAAGGCGAAGAAGAACTAGGTGATATTGAATCTGAACTTCAAACAATCACAACTTCATCTGACTTCTTTGAACAAGAAAAAATCAGACAAAAGCAAAAACGTGATGCTGAAAAAGCTCAGGATATTCGTGATGCAATGACTGTTGGCGAAGTTGTCGCTAAAAAAGATATCAATTGGCTTAAAAAATATGATGAAAGTTTATTGGTAGCGGTAGCAAGTGCAGAGATCGTTGGGGTTGAAACTACAGATTCAAACACTGAAATCACAGAAGAAGCTGACATAGAAATCAGTGAATTAAGTTTTGCTGATGAAGATGAAGATTCCGACGATGAAACCAGTGAAGAGCTGCCGTTTTACACTGAAGCAGATGATTCTGGTGAGGAACCAGAGGCTTCTGGAGAGCTCGTATAAAAAATTATATTCTGATAGGTGTATTTTTCTATTTTAGTTCCATGATGGTTGTCATGGGGAACGGTTCTTCATTTTTAGGAAGATACACCGCTGGATTTTATACTCCAGTGGCCAATATGATTGGGGTTAATACAACCTGGAATTTTTTTAGTCCTGATCCCGCGCACATTATGTATTTTAAATACATCATTCATTTCGAAGACGAATACGGTAATCCCACCCAAGAACCCATTGAGCAGTTTTACCCCACACATAAAGGTGGATCTGAATTTGCCCATCATGTGCGTAGGCATAACTATATGATGCGTTTTGTAGCGATTGATTCGGGACGAATCGAAAAATATTTTATTCCGTGGATTTGCAAAAGAAATCCAAAAGCCACTAAAATTCAATTCGAATTCATAGTGAATGTAATCCCATCATTAGACACCGTTGTGACCTTAAAAAACACGCCTTATGAAGATTTAATTAAAACGGATATTGTCAATCAAGGGATTTTTTCTTGTGCCCAAACGGGTCTTCAATGAAGACAATTTTAAAAAAATATTTTGATTTGCTAAATGCTTTTCTTTTTTTGCAAAGCCATAAAGAAAGGCTTGCTGCTTTTAGAATCGTTCTTTGTGGGACGCTGTTTTATATTGCTTGTTATAGACAACTTGTCGTTGAACAGTTTGGCATCAATTCTTTAATACCCAGGGAATCGGCTTTTGCAATTTTTCCAGATTATTATAAGCCAATCATTCAGTTGTTTTTTTGGCCAGATAGCATGGCCTATATTGTTCACTTAATTTATATTGTTTTACTTTTTGCAGCGACAATCGGTGTTTTAAATCGCCCATTACTTTTTTTGACATGGGTTCTAGCACAAGGGTTTATTCAAAGAAATTATTCTGTTCTTTTTGGTGCTGATGTGATCGGAACATTATTATTGTTTTACTTAGCATTTACGAATTGTCAGTCCTGTTACACGATCAAAGATTTATTTAAAAAACTAATTCCAGTGCAAACTAAACCCCATCAGCCAAATCAGTTAGGTGACCAAATTAGCGGGTTATTTTTCAGACTTTTGCAGATTCAAATTTTTACTATTTATATGTACACAGGTTTTGAAAAGCTTAAAGGCACAACTTGGTGGGATGGCACAGCTTTATGGACAGTGCTGGTTAATCCCCAATTTACTGGATTTGATTTAGTTTTCTTAAAAAGTTTTCCATTATTTTTTGCTATTGGAACTTTTGTGACTGTTATTTTTGAAGTGTATTTTCCAGTGATGGTGGCTTTTAAAAAGACCCGCTACCTATGGCTAGG
>JANOOI010000184.1:0-3488 GCA_031421235.1 Bdellovibrio sp. | reverse complement strand
TGACGCAGCAGTTGGTGAAGGTGGTGGAGAATTTGCATAACAAATATGCGGTAACGCTGAAGATGATACTGGCCGAGCGGGATCAGGAAGCCAGGGTGCTGGATGGGTTTTTGAAGGAGCTTGGATATGCTTAAAAGCCTTTCGCAACTCGCGGATGTGAATTATGGGAGATCACCGAATGAAATTCGTGATGACAATGGTGAATTTCCTATTTATGGCACTGGTGGCTTGTTGGGCTTTAGCAAAAAACCTCTTTTTGAAAGTGACGGAGTAATTGTTGCCAGAAAAGGAACGCTGGATAACGTAACGTATGCAAAAGGCAAGTATTGGGTAATTGATACTGCATATGCGGCAATCCCAAAAGAGAATGTAGATTCTAAATGGCTTTATTATTGTTTGAGTGATTATGATTTGACCTCATTAAATGAGGCAACAGGTGTACCAAGCATCAATCGAGATTATCTTTATAGAATTATATTTTATTCGCCTGATAAATCAGAGCAGCAAAAAATCGCCCATATCCTCACCACCGTCGATAACCTGCTCGAAAAAACCCAGGCCCTTATCGACAAATATACCGCCGTTAAACAAGGCATGATGCACGATCTATTCACGCGCGGAATTGATCTCGCCACCGGCCAATTGCGCCCCAGTTACGAACAAGCACCGCAGCTTTATAAAGAGACAGAGTTGGGGTGGGTACCGAAGGAGTGGGATGCTGCTCGTTTAGGTGATATTGCGGAATTTTTGTCAGGTTACGCGTTTAAAAATCAAGAACTCACTGAACATGGAATGAAGGTGGTTAGAATATCTAATCTTCACAAGCCTGATTTTTATTACTGGCGATATGACGGTGCGTATAAGGATTCTTGGTTGGTAGAAGATGGGGATTTGTTGTTTTCATGGGCTGGTGTTGCATCATCGATTGATGCGTATATTTATCGTGGTGAAAAATCCTTATTGAACCAGCATATATATAATTTCAAATTTCAAGATGAAACTATAAAGATTCATGTCTTTAATTATTTGCAGTTTGTTTTGCCGAAACTTAGAGAAGATATTGAAGGTGGTGCCGGTCAACTGCATCTTTCAAAAGGGAAGATACAGTCAATTTTAATACCCATGCCAAAAATTGAAGAGCTTTCTGCGATAACAGAAAAAGCACGATCTCTTAATGTAGTTATTTAAGAAGAAAAAGCCTACGGTGATCAGTTAGTTCAAATGAAAAAAGGTCTTATGCAAGATCTTTTGTCGGGAAGGGTGAGGGTTAATTAAGGATATGCTTAAAAAGATTTCTATAGTAAAAAATATTGGACGATTCAAAAATGCGGCGGCTAACGGCATCGTCTTTGAGAAAATCACAGTGATTTTTGGTCGGAACACTTATGGAAAATCCACTCTTGGCGATATTTTAAACTCCATCGCATCCGGTGATTTGACGCCAATCGTAAAAAGAAAAACCATACCCAATGATAATAACTCTCAATTTGCCTCACTGTCTTTCCTTGGTGCTGGGCCTGCTGAAACGGCAATTAACTTAGGTGCTACCGGATGGAATCCAGCCCTGCCGGATGGGTTAAAACTTTATGTTTTTGATGATGGGTTTCAGCACAATAATATTTTTTCTTCCAGAAAACTAACGCGTGAGACAAAGGTAAATTTAAGTGCATTTATCTTGGGTCAACAAGGCGTATCAAAAGCAAATGAGATTGCAAAAAAGAACAAGGAGAAAGCAGACGCAGTCAGAGTAAGAAACGCACTGAGAAAGGACGCTTTTACGGGCATTGAAAATTTTGACCAGTTCCTAGCAATGCAGATTACTGAAAAGCCGGAGGATTTAAACGCAAATCTTGAGGCACTCAGGCTCCAGTATTCCGAATTGTCAAAACAGCAAAAAAATACCGCGACGATAATAGCGAGAGAAGGTCTTCATGATATTCATTGTGAAGCGGACTTCAGAAATAAATTAGAGCCGATAAATGCAATTCTGGCATCTTCGGTTAATAGCCACCATGAAAATGCCAGGCAGCAGGTTGCAGAACATATTCGTAAAAACTTTAAGACCCCTGATAGAGCTGAGAACTGGATAGCTCAAGGATTGGCTCAAAATAATGGTGACTCTTGCCAGTTTTGTGGACAAACCCTCAGCCCAGAGGCCAATCAATTACTGGATATTTACAGAAATAATTTTGATGCGGCTTATCTTGAGCAAGAAAAATTAGTCAATACCCAGTTAGATCAGAGAATATCATTATTGCTTGTTGATAGAGTGTCGCCATTAAAATATGCACTAGAGATGAACAGTACCAGAATTAGTGGTTATACCGAAATTATAGAAACTGAGCCGACAGGAGAATTTAAAAATAAATTGCTTTCTATTAAATCAGAGGTATTCACGCTTCTGGATGATTATAAAAATGAGATTTCAAAAATTACGGCAACATTAGCCGAATTGTCCGCCAAGAAAAAAGCGGCACCTCATAAGGCGATAGATGAAATCGAATCTGGGCCTCTGAATCACACGGCATCAAATATTATCACTTTGATGGCTTCCTATAATTCGGTTGTTGATCAAATAAATGAAGCCATTCGCGTTTTCAAAGCATCATTGAGCAGTAATGTTTTGGCAAAAAGACTTGCTGATATTAAAACGCAAGGTGAAGACAGCGCACTTAAACTAAGAAGAATAGAATTGTCAGGTAAGTGCAATGAGTATGTTGACTTATCTACGGCGATTTCAGCGCTTGAGACGGAGATTCCTGCACTCCAGGCGCAACTATCTCAACAACAAAGTCAGTACCTTGATACATACTTCGCTAAACTCAATGTGTTTTTCCAGAAATTCGGAAGTAACCATTTCTTGCTGGAGAAAGGAAAAGATATAAGTGGTCAAGTCCCTATCTTTTATTTAAAAGTTAAATACAAAAATGTGGATATCCCAGAAAATGATTTAGATCGCGTATTTAGCGAATCTGACCGTCGCGCATTGGCGTTAGCCGTTTTCTGGGCTTCTATTGATGGTTTGAATGCCGCCGATAAAAGTAACGCAATAATCGTCCTTGATGATCCCGTTACTTCATTTGATAATCATCGTATGACAGCTGTTCATAAGGAGATTTCTGATTTGTCAGATGGAGTAAGACAAATTATCATGCTGAGCCATTTTAAGGATGGCGTGACAAAGTACCTTCGTACTTATAGAAAAAACAAAAGGATAAAGTTATTAGAAATTTCTCTCGATAATGATTGTTCTGCTATTTGTGAGCCGAATGAGGATGAGTTTTTATTTGATGATCATGAACAAGCAAGAACAAATATATTTAAGTTTATAAATGGTGAAACAAATACACACCAGTCAAATGATTTGCGTATTTTTCTAGAGGCGGAGCTTGGGTATCGTTTTGCAAAACAGATGCGTGATAGCCAAATCGTAGCTGATGATCTATCAAGGGTGATTGACGCCTTAGGCATTAATGGCATTATTTCCG
>JANOOI010000183.1:0-3743 GCA_031421235.1 Bdellovibrio sp. | reverse complement strand
GGTTTACTTTTCTTAAAATGGAAAATGTCGCTGGTGAATTTCCTTATACCGCAGGCGTGTTTCCATTAAAACGTGCTGATGAAGACCCAAAACGTATGTTCGCCGGCGAAGGCACTCCAGATCGCACGAACAAACGTTTTCATTATTTATGTAAAGGCGAAAAAGCTCATAGACTATCAACAGCATTTGACTCAGTCACATTGTACGGACAAGATCCTGATTTGCGCCCTGATATTTACGGTAAAGTCGGTGAATCAGGCGTTAGCATTTGTTGTCTTGATGATATGAAACGTCTATACGCTAATTTTGATCTCATCAATCCGAACACCTCAGTCAGTATGACCATCAATGGGCCTGCGCCCATGATCTTAGCTTTTTATTTTAATACAGCGATTGATCAGCAAGTCTTATTGAAAGAAAAAGAATTAGGCCGAAAATTAAACGAAAATGAATATAAAACTTTAGCAGATCTTACGATGTCGCAAGTCCGTGGCACAGTGCAAGCTGATATTTTAAAAGAAGATCAAGGTCAGAACACGTGTATTTTTTCAATTAATTTTGCTTTAAAAATGATGGGTGATATTCAAGATTATTTTATCCAAAAAAATATCAGAAATTTTTATTCAGTCAGTATTTCTGGTTATCATATCGCTGAAGCCGGTGCAAACCCGATTAGTCAATTGGCCTTTACACTTTCAAATGGTTTCACGTTTGTTGAATATTATTTAGCCCGTGGGATGAGTGTCGATGATTTTGCTCCGAATTTAAGTTTCTTCTTTTCAAACGGATTAGACCCTGAGTACACAGTTTTAGGACGTGTGGCGCGCCGTATTTGGGCGATTGCGATGAAAGATTTATATAAAGCCAATGATCGATCGCAAAAATTAAAATATCATATTCAAACCTCAGGCAGATCACTGCATGCCCAAGAAATTGATTTCAATGATATTCGTACTACACTACAAGCCCTAATTGCCTTAAATGATAATTGCAACTCATTACACACCAATGCTTATGATGAAGCCATTACTACACCCACTGAAGAATCAGTTCGTCGGGCCATGGCCATTCAAATGATTATCAATCGTGAATTTGGTGCAGCCAAAAATGAAAACATGAATCAAGGTAGCTTTTTTGTTGAAGAGCTAACAGATTTAGTTGAAGAGGCAGTCCTGGCTGAATTCAAAAAAATCAGTGAGCGCGGCGGAGTACTTGGTGCAATGGAAACCCAATACCAACGTTCAAAAATTCAAGAAGAATCTATGTATTATGAGCATTTAAAACATTCTGGCGAATTACCGATTATCGGTGTGAATACGTTTATTGATCCAAAAACCATGGCGCAAGGATATATTCCACCAAAAATTGAATTAGCACGGGCATCCACTGAAGAAAAAAATCATCAATTAGGCCAAGTTCAAAAAATTCAATCAGAAAATAAATCTGAAGCAGATAAACAATTACAAAACCTCAAAAACACTTGCTTAAGCGGTGGGAATATTTTTGAATCCCTTATGCAAGCATCTAGACATTGTACTTTATATCAAATGTCGCAGGCTTTATATGAAGTCGGTGGCCAATACAGAAGGAATTTATAATGAAAAAAGCAATCATCAAATTAGCAGTTAGCGCATCGGCAATATTAGCAGCAATCGCATTAACAAGTTGTGCTCATCATAAAGATGTTAGGGCTGGTGCTGATGGTGTTCACCGTATAACTATTCAAACAACTGGTGAACAAACTGAAAAACGTGAAGCGATTGCACAAGCCAATCATTTCTGTAAAGAACGAAATCAATACGCAGCTTTCATCACTGAAGATCAAAAATACACAGGTCAAATGGATGAAAAATCTTACCAAAACACAAAAGTCGTATCTAAAGTTTTAAAAACAGTTGGTAGCGGGGCTTACGTGTTCGGCGGCAGCAAAGAAAGCAATGCAGGTGGCATCGGGGTTCTAGCCGGTCAAGCCGCAGGCAGCGCCATCGGCGAAGGTTACACAGTCGACATGCAATTTAAATGTATGTAGTTTTAGTTATCTAATTTTTTTGAACTAGTTGATTAACCAACCAGCTCGAAAATCATTTCTTTAAATTTTTCGGGATCTTTTTGTGCCATTTGAATCAGTCTTGCAGAACTACCTTGGGGTTTGTTTGTTCCCAGCTCCCAAGCTTTAACAGTTCCGTCAGAAACACCAAGTATTTTAGCAAATATAGGTTGGCTGACATTTAAAATGTCTTCGCGTATTTCTTTAACTTGGGATTTAGTAAATTCAGGCGGGGTGTCCGGAATTTCAAGATGCGTACTTCGTAGATTCATTTTTTTATTTTCATAATCGATAGCTTCTTTAAGACCTTTAATTAAACCTTGTCTTAATTTTGTCTGTTTTTTTGTTTTCATAATGACCTCTCTATTCCAAGACAATATGTATGCTATATAATGGCATACATATAAAGATAGAACAACCTTTTGTTGACACTATTTGCATAGTGTGTGCATAGTGTGTTAATGGCAAAATGGGAATTTGTAGAATGGCTTTTATTTTGGATTTTAGAGACGTCTCACTTCCAATTTGAATGGGATAAGGGCAATCAGACCAAGAATGCAGTTAAACACAGTATTTCCACTGATGAGGTTGAAGCTGTTTTTCGCTCAGGGCTGGGGCTACCGCTGGGGATTCAAATTAGTCCTCCTGCCGATGAACAGCGTTTAGGACTGGTTGGACCCACTTTGTACGGTAGATTATTACAAATTGCATTTATATTACGAGCTGGGCAAGTAAGAGTTATTAGTGCCAGACCTGCAAATAAAAAGGAGAAGAAAAAATATGAAGAAATCTTACGTCAAATCTCTGAAAGAATATGATACTTCTGTCGAGTTAGATTCAAAAAAAATATTAGCAGCTATGAAGCGTTATAAAGATTCACGCAAAAAGCCAACGAGCGTGGCTCTTGATGAAACCACAATTGAAAATCTTAAAGCAGTCGCTGAAAAACAGGGTATCCCTTATCAGGTTTTGATTCGCGTTTTTATTTTAGATGGTCTTGATAGATTAAAGAAAGCCTCTTAGTTAGGTTTAATTGGGTTCAATTCGTGTGGGTAAAACTTACCTGTTAATTTTTTTGACAGCTTTGAATCTATCAATCCTGTGATAGTATCTCTCAAATCAAGAGGTATTCCATGTTTAAAAATATTTTAGTTTTAGCTATCATTTTAGTTTCTGTTAATTTCTCACAAGCAGCAGATTCGCAAGATCGTATCAAGTGCGAAGTTGTTAAAGTGCTTAATGCAGATAGTGGCTTTCAAGTAGGCAATGAAATGCAATTTACAACAGAATTAGATCAAGTTTTTATGGATGGCTATTCTACCCAATGTGAAATTATTGCTTCTGAAATTGATCAAGTAAACCAAGAAACCGTTCAATGTGAAGATTCAAATTTGATGACTTTTTTGCAGGATAGAAGCGTTCTTGTTATTGAAGATATTGCTGTATTAACTTGTAAGTAAATTGCAATCGTTCAATTGAGTAATTAACTTAACTGTTCAAATATTTTATCGGCGCACTTGATGCCGTCGACGGCGGCGGAAGTGATTCCGCCAGCGTAGCCAGCGCCTTCTCCGCACGGGTAGAGCCCCCGATGAGATAAGCTTTCTAGTGTTTCGCTGTCACGGGTTACCCTTAGCGGGCACGATGTGCGGGATTCAATCCCGTACAATTGCGCTTCTTCAGAAATAAATCCGCG
>JANOOI010000182.1:0-1990 GCA_031421235.1 Bdellovibrio sp. | reverse complement strand
CATTCAAATGCAGAACCTTCAGGCCTTGCAGGTGTTGCTACAATCAGCAAAAAAGCATTTCCAGACAAACTTCAATTCGATAAAAAATCAGAATACTACGACCCTAAGGCTACGCCAGAAAAACCAATTTGGTTTTGCACTGAAGTTAAATATTCAAATCATTTTAAAAAATTTATTTCTTTAGAGGATTTAAAAAACGATCCAAAATGTAAAAATATGTTGGTCATCAAAAAAGGCCAACGTTTATCGATTCAGCCTGTTGATCAAAAAGATTTTGAATATTTATGTAAAGCAGGAAATGTCTAAACCAGATCCAACAAAACTTTTTTTAGCTCCGATGGAAGGGGTTACGGATTGGGCCATGCGTGATCTACTGACTTCACTGGGTGGTATTGATCAATGTGTGACTGAATTTTTACGGGTCACTGATAAACTTCATCCTTATAAAGTTTTTTTAAGAAACTGTCCTGAATTATTAACGAATTCAAAGACAAAATCAGGAACTCCTGTTTTTGTTCAATTGCTTGGTGGCCAAGCTGTCCCCTTAGCTGAAAATGCATTTCGCGCTCATGAAATGGGAGCCGCAGGCATTGATCTTAATTTTGGTTGTCCTGCAAAAACTGTGAATCGTCATGATGGGGGCGCTAGCCTTTTAAAATCCACAGATCGAATTTATAACATTGTTAAAACAGTTCGTGATGCAGTTCCGCTGACTACACCAGTGACAGCAAAAATACGTTTAGGCTTTGATGATCCTAGCCAATGTATTGATAATGCCTTGGCCATTGAAAGCGCTGGGGCCACATGGCTAACCGTGCACTGTCGCACGAAGACAGATGGCTACAAGCCGCCAGCGTACTGGGAATGGATTCAGAAAATTAAAGAAAAAACAAAAATAAAAATTATTGCTAACGGCGAAATATGGACTGAATCTGATTTTCAAAAGTGTTTAGCAGTCACAAATTGTACAGACTTTATGATAGGTCGTGGGGCTTTACGTGACCCTTATATTTTTAGAAAAATAAAAAATGATTTTATAACGTCTGAAGTTAATCCGTCTTTAAATTTAGTGATCCCCTTTTTTGAGGCCTGTACAGTTTATGTGAATGAACATTTTGCTACGGCCAGGACTAAGCAATGGCTTAGCCAGCTTCGATTAGGATCTGATCAGGCCAAAGCGGTTTTTGACGAAGTTAAGCTTCACAAAAAACCTATTGAATTCAAAAATAACCTATCACGATTGCTTTCTTAATCCGAATTTCAGACTCAAACAGCCTTAAAAACTCAATCTATTTGATCTAAAGCAATCTGCTTTTTTGCACTCAATTTATATTTGCTATTTATATCTGTCTACGCTATAGTGGAGAAAAAAGTTTTCTACAGGAGACGCTATGAAAAAAAATCCTAAAAAACTAAAAACATGGTCTGCATTAAAACGCGAAAGATTTAGTCAAAATCCAGATGAAGCTTTTTCATACCTAAAGTCATCTCTTGAAGACAACTCAGACAAACCTGAAATCGTTATTGATGCTATCCGTTTAGTCTCTGAATCTTTGGGTTTATCCATTGAACAAATTGCTAAAAAGGCTCACAAGTCACCTTCCACTATACACAAAGCACTTGGGAAAACTGGCAATCCAACTCTTGAAACTTTAAGTGCTGTTCTGAAAACAATGGGACTGAAGTTAACTGTGGCAAAGGCATCTTGATTTTACGGTTTTCAACGTTTATAAATACATTCAAAGAGGTCATTATGTCGTTTGTTCAAAAAGCTAAAGTCGTTATGGTTAAAAAAAATCCGTGTCCATATTGTGACCGTGCATTAGTTTTTTTTGAAGCCCGCCGATTATATAGGCAGGAGGCAGTGACGTCAAGAAGAATTCGATGTAAAATCAATTTTATGGAAATTCAAATTGCAGTCGCCAAGATTAACAAATACGCCGTCTCCGAAAGCGGGGATACGCTTGAAGTGGTGGAACGCGCTCGAGTT
>JANOOI010000181.1:0-6816 GCA_031421235.1 Bdellovibrio sp. | reverse complement strand
ACCTAAGCTCATTGCAGAACTAACGACATCTTTTTGAAGTGGGATACCCTCTTCGTCGAAATGAAATTTAATCATGGGCCAGTAATCTTCAATTCGTGGGGATAAAATCACAATAGCGTCAGGTAGTATGCCAGATTCAATCCATTTGCGTACTTGATAGGTCACAAATTTAACTTCAGCAATTTCAGTTGAAAACCTAAAAAAATTTTCAGGTTTAATATTTGATTCAAAGTTTTCCGTCGTCACACCGTTTGGCTTTATTTGATTTAATACAGATTTTCCATAGCCTGAATAATTCTGATAGGTTTTTAACAGATAATTAAATTTATTGTTCCAGGATTTATTTTGTGGTATCTGCGGAACAAGCACTTCAATTTCATTTTTTTGGGACAAAATTTGAATCAGTCCCATTTCTAATGAAGTCATTTTTGAACCTAAATCAAAAATAATTTTATGAGGCCAAACAATTTTTTCAATCGGCTGATTTTGTAAATAAGCTGATATCCATGAACTTTCAATACAGTGATGAGTTTTAATAATGTACTGAATGCAGCTTTGTGCGATAATTTCCCAATTCATCCACTGCGGTTCTGGTTTTTTTGAAATAATCCAATCTTTAAGTGTTTGATGACTTTGTTCATGCAAAACTAAGGGTGCTAAGTCAGTCATGTACTTATATAAAGTTGATGCTTCTTGTTTTTCTAATGCTAATTGATCACCGTAAATTTCAATATAATTTTTTACGAGTTCCTTAATAAACTCAGATGAAACAATTTGTAAGTGCGGGCAAAATCTACGTATCCACATTTTCCAAAAATCACTGATTCTTAAAACTGATTCGTCCGAATAATATTTTTGCTGATGAATCGCAATTTTTTGTATTTGCTGCTTTGATTTTAAATCAGAAACGATCCAGGTTTCTTTTTGGGGATTAAAGCTTTTTAATTTATTGATAACATCATCGGGATGGTGTGTAAAAGTCCAACTTAGCATACCCGAACAGCATAACTATCTTCTCAGGTTAAGTCGCCTTTTTTTTCCATTCGCTGTTTGAAGTTTAAAGCTTTGATCCATATCAATATTCAGACTGATACTGGCTTGGTATCGGTCACTGGGACTTTGCCCAGCATTTGCACCAAGTTCATTGGTGTAAGCAGCAACTTCTGCTCGTAAAAATGAAAAATCTAATGCTGCGCCATAGCTTAAGTACCCTTGTCCGTAACCTGCTCTTAAATCAATAACTGGCAGTGCTAGTTCAGTTCCTAAATGAAGTTTTTTAGTGATGTCCCCGTCGTTTCGAATATATTTATATTCAAATGCGTTTGTCCACGTCGTTAAACCAAGTTCTTTTTGCGTAGAAAGTCCAAATATTAAATTATCTTCTTGTCGTTCCGGACCGTTTCCAGAAGTCGTGCTAAAACGTGTGTTCCCTAAATCGCGCCAAACGACAGCGACACTGGTGTTCCAAGAATTTTCAAATGTTGCAAGCATGGCCACATCAAGCGCATTGCCTTTACCCTTGTCTGATAATCTTTGTTTAATGATATTTTGCGGACCTGAGCCTAATAAGTCTGTGACCAAAATATCTTTATTGCCTGACCATCTTTTAACATGACGCCCAGAAACGCCAAATGATAAATTTTTTGAAAGCTCAAACGCTCCTCCAATAATGTATCCATAATCACTGACCAAATCGACATTATAAAAAGGAAACGAAGGATTACTAAATGATTGAATCGCTGTGCTGTATGAATATGCCCCAACACCAAAATACGGAACAACAACCCCACCTTGCAGTGAAACATCTGAGAAGATTTTTTTTCCATAAAATTGGTTTAGATCAGCAGCTGTAAAAGAAGTCCCCGTTTTCTGCAAAGTAGAAATAAGATTTTGTGCATTTGTTGATATTGCTGCGTTAGCTGTGATCAGATTAAAACTAAAACCTTCTACTTTTGCAAGTGCTGCCGGATTTGAAAACAAAGCATCTGGACCACGAACAAAAGCAATTGAAGTGCCGCCCATAGCCGCAGAACGAGTTGTCATGCCTTGCTGGAAAAGTTCAAGAGCATGGGTGTCTAAACTTAATAAAATTACAAAAATAATTGATTTAAATATCATTTTTCATCCTCACTTTTTCATTACGGACAAGAACCGGGTATAAGTAAATCGTTGCCGCCGGTGACGTAACTGCCAATACCGTATTCTTGTGTGTTCACTAAATCCCGAATCAATGAACGCATAGCTGGCGAAATATCCGAAGATTTTTTTGCATAACAAGAAGATCCTGCAGCTACTACACAAATTTGAATAACTTGATTCAAAGAATTTAACGAACTTGATCCTAAAAGGCTTGACGAAACATAACTAAAATTTGTTGCGAAAAAACCGAAACCAATAATTGTCTCGTCTAACTGAGCGTCAGTGAGGCCTGTACATAAATTAACATCAGCAGTTCCATCCCCGTTTGCAGGGAATAAATCTGCATTAAAGCGTAACGAGGCACCAGTATAAACTAAGCCCGTTACAGCAGTAAATGCGTTTTGATTAGTTGTTCTTTGAGTTTCAGCACCTATGGATTCCATTGTCTGCAAAGCCAGACCACAAAAACTAGGGGCGATTACTGATCCAACAAATGGTGTCATCACTTTTCTAAAAGCACTTCCTGACGTTGAAACTGCTAAATTTGTTGTGTACTGAATAAAATTTAATCCACACTTACCAGCATAAGCGTTCGCTAAAAGTTCTTTTACCGGAATCGTAGCTTTGGCTGAATTTGAAATTTGATTTATTAATATATTAATAGCTAAATCATAATTTTGCGCATCGTTGGCTTCACGCGCTTCAATAATTAAATATTCATCTGTCGTTTTAGATGATAATCCATCCAATAAATTCGATTGTTGGCACGAAAAGTTCCAAAACATGAAAAAATAAATAAATAATTTTATTTTTTTCACGTTAGAATCTCACCATAATTCGAGTTGCATACCTGCGGTCTTCTTTGGGTGTAATTTTGGTTCCAATCTCTTCACCATAAGTTGCTAGCTGCCAACCTACATTTTCAGATGCGATTTCAAATCCTGCTGTGAAATATCTTTGATTTAAACCCGCCCTTATATAAAATATATCGCGTAGATTTAGTTCAGCCCCGAAATGCACACGTTTCATCGCGTCATCGTCTTTTCTTGAATCAGTTATATCCCGATATTCTAAAGTCCACATGCTTCGAATTTTATTCGCATGAATTGGAAATAAAGATAAGGCTACATCTACAGATTGCTTAACCTCGGCCGGACGGCCTGTGGACCGGCCCCGTACGCCGTCTTTTTTATTAAATACCGTATTACCTAAATCACGACCCACGACAGACAAAGTAGGTAATGCAGCGACAGGCAGTTGTATCATTAGGCCACCCGTATATGAAAAGGCGCTTCCTTCTTTGCCTATGGTGGGAATAGCAAAAGTTCCTGATGTAGCTAAAGTTCCGCTGACAACTTCTAAACGATTGAATGCTTTTATACTAGCGCCAATTTTCAAAATTCCACCGAATAATGAATGGTTTGCCCCAAGCGCAACACCAAAATCGTTTTGATATTTCACGTTTATCGGTGTGCTCACAGCGCCCGAAAACGCACTGATTTCTTCGCGATAGACAACGCCGAAACCGAAATTTCTTTTAACGAAAGAGGGCGTCAATTGCTGTCGAGAATGAAAATATTCATTAGGCATTGTTGCTAATTTTTGTGCACTCGTTTCTATTTTCCCCGCTTTAGAAAAATCACTTGCTGTAATAAAATCTGTAAAATTTGCTGACCCTTCGGCCTCAGGATCAAAAGCCGTCCCGAAAGTTCCACGGACGCTGCCTAAGTTCGCCGGGTTTCTATATAAAGATGTTTCATCACTTGTTAAACCGATCAGTGCTCCGCCCATTCCTAAGGAACGTGCATTGCGATAGGATTCGAACCATTCTTCAGCTTGCACAACAGAAGAAACTAACAAAAATAAAAATGTAAAAAAAACTTTGGTACTTCGTGCACCCATAAAAAATCCTTTTTCCAGTTGTTGAAAAAATATAAACAACCTCATATTTTAAGCTGATATTTAAAACATGGTAGCTTGCTTGTACTTCTTATCGGTATTTTTAGGCTAAACTTGAATTATTTTGAGACGCTTATTGCTAAGTTAATCTAGCACACAGTGTATCAACTTGATGCTCAAGATCTCTGATGTCAGTCGAGTTATCAATACAAAATTGAGACTTTTTAATTTTATCTGGCATTGGACTTTGGTTTTTAATTCGTGTTTCAGCTTCACTTAAGGTTAGTTGATTTCGTGCGATTAAACGCTGTAACTGAATTTGAGGTTGAGCATAAACTAAAATGACTGCATCAAACTGGTTTTCTAGATTTTTTTCAAATAACAAGGGCACATCATAAAAACATATTTTTATGTTTTGGTTTGTATAACTTGTTCGTAAAAACTGTACTTTTTGTTGGATTAAAGGATGTAAAATAGATTCTAGTTTAGTCTTTAATTCAGAATTGTTAAATATAATTTGGCCTAGTTTTTTTCGATCGATATTTCCATCAACATCTAAAATATCTGGACCAAAGTCTTTAACGATTTGTAAATAAGCTGGTTCATTTTTATCAGATAATTGGTGAGCGATTTGATCCGCATCAATCACTGCAAAACCTCGACTTTTTAACATTCCAGCAACTGTTGATTTACCAGTCGCTATCCCGCCTGTTAATCCATACCATTTCAATGGCATCTCCTTTAAAGAATTGGTTCATAATAACCGATGAAGTACATGATGTCTAACTTTGAAAAGTTCGGTAAATACTTATTATTAGAGAAACTAGCGGCCGGTGGTATGGCTGAAGTGTATTTAGCGAAGTCCGCAGGCGCTAATGGCGTCAATAAATTCGTCGCTATTAAAAGAATTCTACCTCATCTTTCAACGAATCAAGATTTCGTTGAAATGTTTAAACAAGAAGCCAAAGTCGCTGTAAATTTAAATCATTCAAACATCGTTTCTATTTATGAATTCGGTATTGAAAAAGGTCAATTTTTTATAGTCATGGAATTCGTTGAGGGACGAAATTTACGACAGATTATTAATGAACTTAAAAAATCAAATCGCTCCGTTAAAATTGAAGAAGCTATTTACATTGTGAAAGAAGCAGCTTCCGGATTAGATAATGCCCATCGCTGCGTCGATCAGCACACAGGACGGCCTTTAAATATTACACATCGTGATATGTCACCACAAAATATTATGATTTCATTTGAAGGCGAATCTAAAGTCATCGATTTTGGTATTGCTAAAAAAACGGAAGACACCAAAGAAGAAACTAAAGCTGGAACATTAAAGGGTAAATTTGCCTACATGAGTCCTGAACAAGCTGAAGGCGATGATGTTGATCCAAGAACAGATATTTTTGCCTTAGGTATTATTCTTTGGGAACTTTTAGCAAATGATCGTCTTTTCACAGGCAGCAACGAAAATGCTATCCTTAGAAAAGTTCGCGAATGTCAAATTCCTCAAATTCGAAAAATCAATCCGCTTGTTCCACAAGAGCTTGAGCGCATAGTTAATAAAGCCTTAGCTAAAGATAGAAATGTTCGTTATCAAACTGCTGCAAATATGCAAAAAGATTTAAATCGTTTTTTAAACACGCAATATCCAGACTTTTCGACTCAAGATTTTAGCAAAACCATTATCGAGTGTTTTAAAAGTGCTTACCTTGAAGGTCGTGAAAAATTAATTGTTTATTCAAAAGTAGATACTCCGCCCGCAACTCCAAATTACGAAGATTCTGATACAGTGACTGCAACTATTGACGAGAAAAATCAAGTCATACTGGATTTACCGCCTGTTCCTAATCAGCAACAACATAAGTTAGCTGAAAAAAATGACGACAACGATGAAGTTGAAAATAGAACACTCATGACCGATGTTAAATTCGAATTGGATGGCATAAAAGATGCCATGAGTAAATTTGGCAAAGGGCCTACTTATCAAGTTCTTAACACAAACAGACAAGCACGTATTTTTGGCGAAGGCACAAGGCATACCCAGTTTTCAAAAGTTTCACAAAAATCGCATGTTCGAAAGAATCAATCAAGTGACATATTTGCTAAATTTATTTTATTAATTGCTCTTAGTTTTGCAGGCTACTTTTCTTATGAAAAATATTACTTGCCACACCAGCTACTTGTACAAAAGAATTTGAACTTAAATTTGAACTTAAAAAATATTTTGTCAAAAGTACAGAATCAAATACAAGGACAAGACTCTAATCAAAATCTAGGACAGAACTCAGGTCAAATACCAGGTCAAGATCAACCACAAAATCCAGGACAGAACTCAGCTGCAGATCAGACTCTTAACTCAGGGCAATCACCTCCGCCCGTACAAGGACAATTTGAATTGTCTGCCACAGCTAGCGTTAAGTTATCAATTACAAGTGAACCCATGGGAGCACAAATTTTTGTCGACGGGCAGAACATGGGACGCACGACCCCAGCAATTATTACATTAACAGCTAATAAAGAATCAATAATCACTCTGAAAAAAGAACTTTTCTTTCAGTATGAAAGTATTCAAAATCTTCAGCAGACGGGTTCTTTAGTTGCCACATTACAACCCTTGCCTAAAGCAGCTTATCTGAATATTAATGTCCAGAATGGCGGTTTAAACCCGGTGGTTTTTGTAAACGGTCAACGTCTTACAGAAAAGCCACCTATCAGAAGATACACTGTTTCAGCCGACACAGAAATCATCGTGAGCGCTATCAATCCAGTGACTCA
>JANOOI010000180.1:0-2757 GCA_031421235.1 Bdellovibrio sp. | reverse complement strand
GAAATAGCTTGCGAACAAAACAACGACGATTCAACTTTCATATCCATTTCAAAATTGTAAGCGATGCGTTTAATTTTTTGCTCGCCTAAAACCTTAAGACGATCAGCCATTGTGGTGTCCGTTCCCGCTGCATCAAACGGGTTCAACCTGACATCAGCTTTTTCTGCTAGGAACTTGGCAGCACGAGCTGCAATTTCTGCGTCCGGAGTTAAGCTAGAATCTTTTGTTGCTGATTTATAGCGATAAACGACAAGTCTATTTTTATCACTTTGTAAAAAATGGTTAAGCGAAACAATTTGTAATCCGTAATCGGGCTCAGCTTCCACGACGTAAACCTGGTCTTTATTTTTTTCTCCAAATAAAGAGCCATCGTCTATATAAACAACGCCAATGTGACTAAACTGACTATCAACTTCGCTGATGCGGCTAATGACAGTGCTGGCAAAAGTCGTACCCCTTGTTAAAATGTAGTCACCATTTTTTAGATCAGATAAATTGAACTGACCGTTAGGAATAACGTTCCTGTTGACCAATAAATTGGGCCACTGATTTTCAATAAAAGGTTTTAAACCCAGATCTGAACCTGGCAAACCAATAAGACCTAGATTTTTCAGCTTTTTTTGTAGTCTTAAAACAGTTAAGCCAATGCGATCTTCCAGGCCACGTAGACTGCGATGAGATTTCCTCATCTCGTTTGCGCAGCCTTCAAGTTCTGCACGATTTTGAAATTTCTTTTCAGCTAGAAAATCTCTTAGACGGTAATTCAGCTGCATGCGGGCTTCAAAAAGACGGCTTATGGCATCTTGCTGGTCCAAGCTGGAAACAGAGCTCATATTTTTAAAATGATCTGATTTCAATCCATAAAGACTATTATTAAGATCAGTTAAAACCGTTTTGCAGGCTGAGGCCTGTAAACTTTGACGTTGAGTTAATGACAAAATATCCTGCGAGGCTTTGATGACATCATTTGATAGAACTAAGCTATGCCCTGTTGAACAAACAACTAAAGTGGCAGTTAAATGGACCGTAAAACGAACTATAAAACTAGCTGTTTGTTTAATAAATGATCTCATAGTGGTGCACCTTTTCGCTTAAAATTGATTCTAAACCAAATATAAGTGGTGCACACAATATGCCACCCAAAGCTGCAAACATGATGATTTTTAGCCTAAATTATGTTTTAAATTATTACAAAGTGACTAATTAAGTCACTTTTAGCTTGATCAAATAGGGGGCACGATTGAATATCCAAATCATGAAAAACACACTCTTAAAAATGACTGCCAATTTAAGTCTTTTAGCTCTAGTTTTCGCATCTACAGCTCAAGCTGCCCGCCCCAAACAAAATCCAACATGCACAAAGTTAATACCTTATGTTCAGTCCGGAGATGTGCTGTTTACAGCTGTTGAGGCTTTCGTTTTCAGAGAAGTAGCCGAGCTTACAAAATCTTGGACTTCACATGTTGGCGTTGTATTTCAAAAAAATGGCCAGTGGGTTGTTTATGAAAGTCATGTCCCAAAAAGCTCTATTACTCCATTATGTGAATTTATTGGCAGGTCTATGGACGGTCAGGTTTCTTTAAAAAGATATAATCGACCTTTAAACACAAAACATATTTCAATATTACAACATGCGGCCGCTGAACGATTGGGCTACTTTTATCATCAAGGTTTTGATTACGATAATAATAAAAGATATTTTTGTTCCAAATATGTTTACGATGTTTACCAACAAATTGGTGTGAGCATCGGAAAGATTGAATCCTTCGAAGAACTATTTAAAAACAATCCAAACGCTGATGTTGAATTTTGGACAAAATGGTATTTAGGAAGCATTCCTTGGTCACGCAGAACTGTCACACCGGCTAGCCAGTACAATGATCCTCAGTGGACAACAGTTTTTTCAAACAATGTTGTGGAATAAAAGAAAATAAAAAACTAAGTTTTCTTTTCTGGAAGATTTTTAAAAAATAAATAAATTCCGTAACCAGCTAGTAAATGCTTTAGCGCATGACCGCTGGTTAGCCCAGCCGAAAGCTCGTAGATCTTAATATCGAAAGTTTCAGAAATTTTGGATAACGCATAAAACAACAACATATAAAAGCAAGCTTTCCGCGGAAAAGTTTCTTTCCGGTACAAAACAACAACCATTAATGTTGCCAATATTGCCCCAAACTGAACAAATATATAAGGCCTTAAATCACCCTGCTGTATAGATTCAGTGTAAGACCAATAAATAACTGAGCTAACGGTAAGAACCAATCCAACAATGAAAAAAGCTAAATCATTTTTTTTCACAGCCGTTTTTGACAATAACCACATTACAAAACCAATAAAACCGAAACTCATTGGCAGTCTGTCCCAAAACAGAGTCTCAGTATTGGGACTATAGTGATAATAGGCCGAACCCAATGAAGTTAAAAAAACCCCGGAAACTAAAGTAATTAAATAAATTTTTTCATTTCGTTGAATTTTTTTAAAATCAATACGTAAAGTCCCGTACAAGGAAGCAAATAAAAAAATAAAATTAGAGACTACATTTTGAAAGTTTGGAACAAGAAAAAACCTGGCATCAGCAAATTGATGATAATGTTCAAGTTGTGGCAGAGGGCCTAAGAATATTAAATAAATCAATAGGCCTAAAAGACCACACAAAATAACAATTTGATTTACATCAATAAATTTTTTATTAACCATGACGTACAGGCTAAGGCTATTTTATTTAATTGTGAAATAATAAATACAAATTACTTAACT
>JANOOI010000179.1:0-1927 GCA_031421235.1 Bdellovibrio sp. | reverse complement strand
TAGTGGTTAAATCAAGTATTGGCGTGTCATTATTTCCTAAAAATGCAGACAACTTAGAGGATTTAATTAAAAGCGCTGATCAAGCGATGTATTTAGCTAAACAAGGCAAGTTAGGTTACGCTTTTGCCTAAATCACAACGAATTGCCTAAAACTACTTGAGTGATAAACATCTAATACGATTAAATCTACAGAATTTAATAATAGTCACTTTAGCCATGTGTTCTCATTCACTACCCCAATTGATTTGAATGCAGGTCTAGCAAATAAATATCCTTGCATCAAATTTATACCTTGATCAGATAGATAATCTCGCTCCCCCATGGTTTCCACTCCCTCCGCTAGCACTTCAACTTGTAATTCACGGCACATCTTGACTAATGCGTTAACCACTATTTGTCTGGGCTTATCAGAATTGATGTTACGTAGTAACTCCATATCAATTTTCACGATATCAGGCTGGAACTTTACTAAAAGTGATAAGCCTGAATAGCCAGCACCAAAGTCATCGATTGCAGTTTTAAATCCAAGTTTTTTATATTCAGAAATAATGCTCCGCAGATGGTTAGTGTCAATTTTCTCACCCTCCGTAAATTCAAAAATAATCTTTTCTGCTGGAAAATTATATTTTGCCGCCGCTTCTAGCGTAGTTCTAATACATAGCTCTGGCCTATATACAGCATTAGGCATAAAGTTGATAGACAATAAACTTTTCATTTTCAATTCTGCGGCTGTCTTTACTGCCTTAACCCGGCACGCTTGGTCGAATTTATAAACGTTATGGAGATTCACTTTGCTTAAGATTGTGTGAGAATCTTCTCCGTTTACTCCTCTAATCAATGCCTCATGCGCGTATATAGTTTTGGTAGCCAAATGAACAATAGGTTGAAAGGCGTATTCAAAATCAAAATCCAATACATTTGGGTTCGAACATCCGTTACAGTTTTGTACTGTGTCATTTTTGACATTTATTAATTTTGAATTCATTTTCAATTTATCACTTGATATTTATTTTTAATAAATTATGTTACATAAAGCTAGTTATGTCATGTACCGAACATATTTTTAAAAAAACTCAATTGATTGTACTATAATAGTTGTTGACTTAATGAAAAAGTTAGGGAGCTATGAAATATAACAAAATCCTAAAATAAAGGTATTTATGTTTAACAAAGATCTTCTCATGCAAGCGGTAATGGAATCTAGGGATTCTATAGCCATCGCGGATGCTACCTTACCTAATTATCCACTTATCTTTTTCAACCTAGCTTTTGAAACACTTACTGGCTACAGAAAAGATGAAATCATTTCAAAAAACTGTAGGTATTTACAGGGCTGTAACAGACAGCAGCGGCAGTTGCAAGAATTAAAAGACGCCTTACATGAAAGACGATCGAGCCTTGTAACCATTAGAAATTATCGTAAAGACGGAACGATGTTTTGGAATGAGCTGAGCATCTCCCCTGTTTTTGACAAAAAAACAGACTTGGTAACTCATTTTATTGGTATTCAAAAAGACGTGACTGCGCGTATTATTTTAGAGCAACGCCTAACAGAAGAGCGCAAGGAACTTGAGAAGAGTAAAGCAACTTTAGAAAAACTGGTTGTATTTGATACTTTAACAGGCATCTACAATCGACGTTATTTTGAGGACCAATTTTATTCTTTCTGGGAATATCAAGTGTCGGGCCAAGGCCACCTGGCTGTTATGTTTATTGATATTGATTGCTTCAAGAAGTTTAATGACAGCTATGGCCACCTCGCTGGTGACGAGGCTTTGAAGAAAGTTGCCTCCGCGCTACATGGGTCATTAAGAAGAATAAGTGATTTCGTCGCTAGGTATGGTGGTGAAGAATTTATAGTGTTAGCGACAGAAATGTCCGAAAAACAGGCTCTCAGCTATGCGGAATCAATCTGTATGAAAATCAG
>JANOOI010000178.1:0-1595 GCA_031421235.1 Bdellovibrio sp. | reverse complement strand
GTTGTAAGTAGTGTTACAAGCCTACAGTCAGCTAACAAAATTTGGAATCGTGATTTTTGTGCTTTTAGCCGGTTTAGCAGGATACGCGACCGGCTATTTTGTTGAAGTCCCTTTTTCTTGGACGCATTTGTTAACATTCGTCGGTGGTCTTTATTTTTTAAGTTCTGGCAGTTTGGCTTTGAATCAAGTTCAAGAATTAAAAATTGATCGACTTATGCCACGAACACAAAAACGTCCACTGATCACTGGAAAATTGCAACCCATGGCAGGCTTGATTATTTCGATCACATTAATTGTCCTTGGTTGCGCAATGATTTTTGATTTATCGAATGTGGCCGGTTGGTTATCCATAGCGTCAGTAGTTTTATACAATGGTCTTTATACTTTATTTTGGAAACCAAAATGGGCGTTTGCGGCGGTTCCGGGGGCGATTCCAGGGGCACTTCCAATCACAATTGGTTATGCTGTTAATAATCCAAATATCTTAAATTCTGATTCAGTGTATTTATTTTTAATTATGTTTTTGTGGCAAATGCCGCACTTTTGGTTACTGGCTATAAAATATGTTGAAGACTACCGATTAGGAAATATTCCGACTTTACCTGTTGTTTTAGGGACTAAAAAAACGTTGTTTCACATCGGTCTTTATACATTTTGCTACGCAGGTGTTGCCATTGCATCACCATTTTTCTTACATGCAAGTTGGCTTTATGTTTTATTAGTTTTCCCTTTTGCATTTATTTTATTAAAAGAATTCTTTAGATTGTACAAATCAGATGGACAGCAACGATGGTTTGCCTTCTTTATGTGGACTAATGTATCGATGCTTGTATTTGTATTCGTACCTGTGTTTGATAAGTGGAGTTTTCTTTTTATTGGTCGTGTTTAAGCACCCGAGTCTAATCGTTTTTTAATTTTTTATTCTTAATTCTTCTGGTGTATCGATTTGCCTAAACGGGTGCGCTGTCTTAAAAGCTTCGATAGTCATACAATGATTATATATTTTATAAAGCTCAGAATATTTTTTAATATCGACTTGGAATCTTTCAGCGCTCACCATTTGTGGAACAAGACACAAATCTGCGGCAGTCAAAGCGTTTGAAAAACAAAACTGTCCTTTGTAAGTCGCAATCATTTTTTCACAGGCTGTTAAGCCTAAATCAATCCAATGTTGAATCCATTTAGTTTTTTGGTTCTGATCAATGTGAAATTCTTTTTCTAAATACTGTAAAGTTTTAAGATTACTGTAGGGATGAGTATCTGCATTTATATTTTCACAAAATTGCTTAACTAATGATTTGGCATAACTGTCTTTTGGAAAAAGTGGATTCAAATCAGGGAAGATTTCATCGATATATTCAATGATCGCTAATGATTGACCAATGATTTTTTCTTGTCCTTGGTGTTGGTGAACTAAAGTAGGAACACCGCCGATTGGGTTTAGAAATTGGTAATGAGGGCTATTTTGTTCCCCGCCATTATTCAATAAATGGACAGGTTTGTAGTCATATTTAATCTGCTTTAGTTCAAGCGCTATTCGGACACGATAGGATGTAGAGCTTCTAAAGTAGTTATGCAGAGTAAATTCGACCATG
>JANOOI010000177.1:0-4210 GCA_031421235.1 Bdellovibrio sp. | reverse complement strand
CATGATTGAATAAATCGACGCCAGCTTGCGTGGTGATTATCAATAAATCAATATCGCCGCCCTTTAAGTGGTCTTGTGTGCGACTGCCGTAAAGGTAAAGTTTATAGGGGATGTCCGCAAAAAATTTTCGTAGAATTTCGTGTGTTTGTAGGATCTGCTCTGGTTGAAGTCTCAAGGCTTGAAATCCTTTTCAAGTTCTTGAAGAACAAACGCTGTCATTTTTAAAACTTGGGTGAATATTTTTTTCAGGTCATCAGCATCGTATTCATGGGCGATTTTGTTGCGAAGTTCGCGAATTTGGCTCTACAACAAAATAGGGGGAATTCAGGTTTTAAGTTAGAATGTTTTTACTAAGAAACGTTTTAACAAAAGGAACCAAAAATGCCCCCCGTTTTAGGACTACCAGATTTAATGCTGGAATCAATCGAGTATCATGAAAATATTTATATTAATGCTACAGTTAAGGCTAAGCCCCATTGCCCAAGGTGTAATGGGGCTCATATTTACATTAAAGACAGTTTTGAGCGAAGAGTTAACCACTCAAAGCACGGCAATCAGATCGTCATTGTTAGGTATCGGTCACATAAATACGTTTGTAAATCTTGCGGCAAATACTTCAATCTAAAACTTCAAGGGCTTTTGGGAAAGCATCAATCAAGCGAAGCTTTTAAGCTGGATGTTTTTGAACGTCATTCTGGCGGTGCCGCTCAAAGCTATCTGGCAAATACACATAAAATCAGCCATGCCACCGTTGAGCGCTGGTATAAGGTGTTTATCAAAGATCGAATCGATGGCATGAAGAATAACCCGCTACCGCGGGTTATCGGTATTGATGAACATTTTTTTACAAAAAAGAAAGGCTACGCCACAACGATAGCTGATCTGACAAAACATCGTGTATTTGATGTAGTGCTTGGCAGGTCAGAGGCAAGTTTAGAAGGTTATTTAACTAAATTACCAAATAAAGATCGAGTTCAAGTTGTTGTGATGGATTTATCAAGCACGTATAGATCAATAATTAAAAAACATTTTCCTAAAGCTAAAATTGTAGCTGATCGGTTCCATGTTGTGAGGCTGATTGGCTTTCAATTTTTAAAAGCGTGGAAGCAGTTCGATCCTGTCGGACGACAAAACCGCGGGCTATTATCGCTAATGCGTAGACATGAAGACAAATTATCCGAAGATCAAAAAATAAAATTAGGTAAATATTTTGAACAATTTCCAATTTTAAAAATACTATGGAAATTTAAACATGAACTGCATAATTTAATGCGAGAAAAACATCTTAGTAAAGACACTGTATGGAAGAGAATACATCAGTTTTTGCCGATGATAGATCAATTAAAAGATAGTCCCATAGACTCACTTCGAACACTGGGTGCTACCATGTACTCATGGCGTGACGAAATCGGTCGAATGTGGCGATTTAGTAAAACAAATTCAATAACGGAAGGATTGCATAATAAAATGGAAATGATAAGCAGACGTGCTTTTGGATTTAGAAATTTTAATAATTATAGATTAAGAGTGCTTGCACTTTGTGGATGGAATGGAATAATAAATAGAACTAGAAAACTTCATTAACTTGAAACTTCGATTCCCCCTCTGATTGAGTAGAACCGCGAATTTTCATCCACTCGTCAGAATTTGAAATAAAGCTAGATTTTTCAGCTTTATCTAAAAGATCACGTATTTCCCCGCGAAAAGCAGGATCTAAATCTAAGATCTTTAATCTTAAATATTTAGACATAAAAATATCTGTTACACGTGCAAACCGTGCAGTGAGAGCTTCCCATGGTTCAAGTGCATCTAAATTTTTTTCAGAAACTTCAATAATAGATTTTTGATGTAGTTTTTCAAAACTATGCTTTAGAGGACTCAAGGCTTGAATGATATCTGCTTTGTAGTCTTGAATGAGATCAGTGTTAGTTTTGAATGAGATCAGTGTTAGTCTTGTTCAATATCCCATCCTAAAAAAAATTTGGTGCGATCTACAGGACTTGAACCTGTGACACCTTGCATGTCATGCAAGTACTCTACCAACTGAGCTAAGATCGCAGTTTGAAATATAAGCTTCGAACTAAAAAGTGATATAAATTTAACAATGAATGGTCTTTAATTCAACATTAAAACAATTGTTATTGCTTAAATTGCGGGCCTTTTGTATCACCTGCCTATGATATTTTTTGAATTATGGCCCTCTGTGATTGCGGGTTTAACAGTTTCAGTTCTTCACGCAGCTATTCCTACGCATTGGTTACCGTTTGTTTTAGCAGGACGTAGCCAATCCTGGAGCTACAAAAAAACCATATCTATTCTTTTAATCGCAGGATTTGGTCACGTGTTAACGACGACTTTGATAGGCGCGGCAGTGGTTTGGTTCGGGGTCACGTTAAGTAGTAATTTTGAATCAACTTTAATTTATTTATCAGCGTTCAGTGTGTTCAGCTTTGGATTATATAACATCATTCAATACAAACGGGGCTATCAGCATTCACACTGCGATCACGCGCACCCCCATAGCCATGATCACACCAGGTTTGCAAAAGATGGTTGGGCAATTTTAAGTTTATTATCATTACTGACTTTTTCACCTTGTGAGGCTTTTTTACCAATTTATGTTTCGGCGTGGCCACTAGGTTGGAGCGGGTTTTTAGTTTTATCAGCCACACTAGCTGTTGGTACATTAAGTGCCATGATTTTATTTACGACTTTAATGCATATCAGTTTTAAAAAATTCAATGATCAATTTAAATTTCAATGGCTTGAAAATCATGAAAAATTAGTAACAGGTCTGGTGTTAATTGCACTTGCGATTGTTATTTGTTTGACTCAAGTTATGTTTCCTCATCAGCATTAGTGTATGCATCAATTTAGCTTTATATTTACTTTTGAATCGATTATTAATTGTATTGAATGGTCAGTGACTAGGTCTTCTGGTCCTGGTGGGCAGCACGTGAATAAAACGAATTCAGCGGTGGTTTGTAAATTAGATTTAGAACTGCTTGAAGTCCCTGAAGATGTTAGATATTTGCTTTATAAAAATTTAGAAAATCGAATTATTCAAGAGCACTATATTAGCGTTCGTAGTGAGTCACAGCGTGATCAAAAGCAAAATAAAGACCAAGCCATTAAAATCATATTACAGTTGTTACAAAAAGCTTTATTTATCCCTAAAAAGCGAATCAAAACAAAACCTACAAGATCATCGGTGCGAAAGCGTTTAGATGAGAAAACAAATAAATCAGCAATTAAAAAATTACGCAGTCAAAAAATCAATAGGGATGACTAAACGTTAGTCTTTTTGCGATTGTCTTCTAAATTTTTAAAAGAATATAAATTTTGATCTAATAAATGACTGGGGTTTGAATTCTGAAGTGCAGTTATAAAACTAGCCGACAAATTAGGAATGTCTTTTTGTAATTCCTGAATCAGTTTTTTCATTTTTTTACGTTTAAGTCCTTCTTGCGATCCACAAAGATTACAAGGAATGACGGGGAACCCCCAAGCCTTTGATAATTCAATTAGATCGTTTTCATCCACGTACATCATAGGGCGAATAATTACATTGCGTTCATCATCAGACAGAAGTTTTACGGGCATTGTAGCAAGCTTCCCAGAGTAAAATAAATTAAGCAGTGTGGTTTCAATGATGTCTGTTCGGTGATGGCCTAAGGCCATTTTTTGGAAGTCTTGAGCGGATGCAAAATCGTAAAGAATCGCTCTACGCATTTTTGAACATAACGAACAAAACACTCCATTTTTGACTTTTTCGACAACAACCGAATAGGTGTCCTTTTCAACAATGTGTAACATAATGCCTTCAGATTCAATCCATGTTTTAAATTGAACGGCATTAAATCCAGGCTGTCTTTGATCTAATAAAATAGCTTCGATTGTAAAATTAATTTCAGCCCGTTTGCGGATTTCATCTAGCAAAATAGTTAATATAGATGAATCTTTACCGCCAGAAACACAAACTAAAATACGATCATTATCTTTGATCATATCGTATTCAGATAAAGCCTGGGTAATTTGTTTTCTGATTTTTGTAGCCAACGGATGATCGCGATCAACTGGTTTATGAGCTGAAAGCTTGACTGGATTTTGTTGTACTAATTCCATTAGGCCTCTAGTTTTGATTCTGAGATTTTTAATATTTGCGTGGCTAATGAATAACCCTCTTGCTGTAGTGCCTGCAAGCAAAAGT
>JANOOI010000176.1:0-4436 GCA_031421235.1 Bdellovibrio sp. | reverse complement strand
CGCGCGCAGGCTGCCCGGCGCGAATCTTTATCCCGGTATCTGCGCAGCAAAATCCTGTGGTGACACGACGCGAGCCTGCAGTGGCCCAGACTGCAACAGCAGCTTGTCTCCCGTAACCAGCAACAGGTCTTCCCGGCTGGTCAGCAGATTCCACAAAAACTGATCGCCGGCATCTGGTGCAGCTGGCGCGTCCAGTTTCGGCGGTACAAACAGAACGATCGCGCGTCGTGCCAGCGTGGTCAGAATCGTGTCAATTTCTGCGTCAATAAGTCGATGCAACTTCAACAGTTTTAACTACTGAAATTTGTTTTTCAGCGGCTTGATTACTACCGATAACTTGATTGCAAGTTGCTAGAACTGTTCGTGTAAAACCAGCAAAACTAACTTGAGAGACTAATAATAAAGACATTACTAACATTGATTTTTTCATTTGTTATTCCTTCGATTAAATTTATTTATTTAGAAATATTCATTGATTGTACGCCAAGGATTTTACTTTCTTTGTTCATCAAGACTAAAGCTAAATCATCACTGTCATCAGTCATCATTGATAAATATTTATGGTTCACATCAACACCCAGATCAATCATGTGATCTAAAATTCCTTGAACGCCACGAACTTGTTTTAAACCCGCACCAAAAGACATAATAACAGTGTGTCTATTGGTTTGTGCCACAAGCATATTTGGTTGACCCAAAATATCTTTTTTAAATTCAGTTTTAAATTTATGTTCACCAACAAATAATAAATTGATTTTCCCATTAGCTAACATTTCAATTTGTACGATTTCGCTGCCAACAGAAACACTGATTTTTTTAGACGCCTGTGCATCTTGTGGCATTGAATAGTATTCACGACCTGAAGAATCAGCTGTCATGTGGGCTTGGCCTGCGATAGCTGAAGTCGCTAATAAAGATAATCCTAATAGTACAGTTGTCATTTTTTTCATAAGTAGTCCTTTTGTGTTTGCTAAATTCATGTCTTTTAATTTCTAACATAAGATTACCGAGCAAGGCCCATACCCGCCAAATACTGACCTAATCGCTATAAAACTGACTTTGTAAAAAAGATCTCAAAAAGTGACAATTTTTGATGACTGTCTAAAAACTTATTAGACAGGGTGTCTCATATTGATCCTATTTCTTTTAAAGTGGTCTAAAAATTGAAGTTTGTCTTATTCGGAGACTTAAGACATGAAAGCAAATACACCATTTAATATAGTTACAGCTGTTTTGTTAATGATTGCTGTTGTTACATTGAACCAGTTTAAATCGGGATCTGATAGTTTGTCAGATGAATTACGCTTATTCGAATTTCCGGCGTCGATGTCTTTACAAATTGGCCAACAAGAATTGATCACACAGATCGTTCCCCACAAATCGGCCTTAAATGACGAACTTGATGAAAAATTTAATGCTTTGATGAAAGTGTCAGTGGCCAATTTTAAAAAAAGAATTTCGCAGTTTTATACAGGAAATAATTCAAATTATTATTTAGCGTTGTACACTGATTTAGATAATGAAGCTTATTTTGTACTACTTAAAGAAAATCGTATCGTCACAACAATGAAAGTGATTTCACTGTCTGAGACCTTTCTTAAATTATCGTATGGTGAGATCAGATTTATTAGTGAAAGCGAAGCTTTACGAGTATTAACACAAAAATCAGTTCGCACAGAGAACGGAAAGCTTGCTCAAACAACTGATTTTGAACAAGCTTTATAAGTTTTCCCGTGGTCCTATAGTTTCACATTAGCTAAACCTACAGTAATACTTAAGTTTAAAGTTTATTTCCCTAAAACATAATAAAATATGAGTGGCGCAACGATAGAAGCATCGCTTTCAACGATGTATTTTGGTGTATCGATGGCTAATTTACCCCAAGTGATTTTTTCGTTCGGCACAGCCCCAGAATAAGATCCGTAAGATGTTGTTGAATCACTGATCTGGCAGAAATAACTCCATAACGGGACATCATCATGTTCTAAATCTTGCGATAACATCGGCACCACACAAATGGGAAAATCGCCTGCGATACCGCCACCGATTTGGAAAAAGCCCACTTTAATTTTTGTGGCTGTCTTCATATACCAATCAGCCCAATAAGTCATGTACTGGATTCCTGATTTAACTGTGTGAACGTTTTTGATGTTTCCTTTGATCACGTGTCCTGCAAAAATGTTTCCTGTAGTTGAATCTTCCCAACCTGGAACAACCATCGGAAGATTTTTTTCTGCTGCAGCTAACAACCATGAATCTTTGGGATCGATTTGATAATGTTGTTTTAATTTTCCACTGAGTAAAATTTTGTACATGAATTCATGTGGAAAATAACTTTCACCTTTTTTATCAGCGTTAGTCCATTCTTCTAAAATAACAGATTCTATACGGCGAATCGCTTCTTCTTCTGGAATGCACGTGTCGGTTACGCGGTTTAAATGTTTTTCTAAAAGTTTTTGTTCATCTGCCGGAGTTAGATCACGGTAATTAGGAATACGCACATAGTGATCGTGCGCCACTAGATTATAGATATCTTCTTCTAAGTTTGCACCCGTGCAAGAAATAGCGTGAACTTTACCCGCGCGAATCATTTCAGCTAATGTTAAACCTAATTCTGCAGAGCTCATTGCACCGGCTAAAGTGACCAGCATTTGCCCGCCATCATCGATATGTTTTTTGTAACCAACAGCCGCGTCTTTAAGAGCTGCCGCATTGAAATGTCTGTAATTGTGATCAATAAATTCAGTAATAGTCATGTAAGTGCCCCTTCGCGTTTTCAGTGGGAAACTTACAGAAAACATTCACTAACTTCAAGCAAAGGATTCTAATTTTTTGCTAAACTTTGACAGAGCTTACGACTTTAGATAGAAAACCAATTTCTGATTGCACGTTTTTTAGGCCTGCGGCAGACATTAAATCTTCTAAAGGATTCTGCGTGTAGTTTTTGTAAAAAGGTTCGTGAAAATCCTGAGGAAATTGCTCTAAAGCCCATTGAAATTCAGCATCATCATTTTCTTGAAGAGAATCCACAATCCCTAAAAAACCATTGGCTTTTAACAAACGTGAACTTTCACTGATCATTTCTTTACGGATCTCGAACGGAAGTTCATGAAACATAAAGCAGCTGTAAATAGCATCAAATGTTTGATCTTTAAAAGTTGTTTTTTCACCAGCCTGCTGAACAAAATCAACACGTGTAAAATCTTTTAAATTTTCTTTAGCTTTTGCTAAATAAACTGCACTTAAATCTAAACAGGTGATCTGCGCTTTCGGGAAAGCTAAAGCCATTGATTTAGTTAAGCTGCCAGTACCTGCACCGATTTCTAAAAATTTAAGACCAGTGCCGTCTTGTGGAAGATTTAGACTTTGTAAATGAATTTTTAATGGTGGGATCATCAAACGCCTCATAGCACCGGCGGCACCACTAAACAAAATTTCATCTTGATGATTGTATAGTTCTGCTGATTCATCACCTAAGTATCCGCTGGTTTGAAAATGAAAATTTCTTTTATAATAATCTGGTAAGCCGTCTAAGTATTCGTTCGCTTTTTCATCGAATTCTTTGTTTATTTTTTCATTTCGTCTGCGCGCAGATTTAAGAGCATCGAGCACAATCCGTGGCATGCGTAAAGTGTGCTTTAAAGGGTTTTCCGGCGATAACACTTGAACAGGATATAAACCGTTTGCAATGTTTTCAGCATCTTTTGATAAAAGATTTTGAATTTTAGGTAATGCTATTTTTAAGTGTTCGACATAATTGACTGGGGCTTTTCTGCGATTTCCTGTTGCTAAAAAATCGATCCACGGAAGTAATGCGCCCTGTACGGCGAACACTGATGTTCTAGCTAAAGAATAACCTAGAGTTAATTTTTGGGTGATTGATTTGAAGCGATTTTGTTTGCTTGAATCCATGATGGTAACTCCTTATTGTCGGCTTTCAGTTTATACCATCTGTACAAAGTGATCAGCACCACTATAACCCCCAATGTAAAAATACATAGGGCCATTCCAAAAAATATGACAAGACTCATGTTAGACCGTCTCTTTCTGAGTTAATGTATTTTGAGCCACAGTACTCATTACGTTTTGTACAACCCATGAAGCCATTGTTAAACCAAAAGCACCTGTCACAAAGCTAGCGGTTCCGTAAATCACACTGCGATGTAAACACGAATGCGGATCGATCTCACCTTGAGGGCATACACATTTAAAGCCTTCACCGTTATCATATTTTAATTCGATCGGTGCCATTGGTTGTTCGTTAGAATAAACACATTGAATATCGAAGACTTTATCTTTTTTATTATTACTTTTATTTTGCCCCTGTGGAAAACCGTATTCTTGACGAAGAATTTTTCGAAGTGCATGAGCTAGCGGGTCAATTTGCGTGTGCGCTAGATCAGCTATTTTTATTTTTGTGGGGTCAACGCGTGCTG
>JANOOI010000175.1:0-1636 GCA_031421235.1 Bdellovibrio sp. | reverse complement strand
GAAGTCATCTTCGCTCGGACCATGTCAAAATAATCTAATGTGTTAACTTTAGATTATTTTTCTGCCTTCTCGCTCAGCTGAGCGCTTAAGAGCTTCCTCAATGCGAGTCTTCACGTCGGAAGGCTGTACTTGTGCCTTGATGCGGATTTCATTTGATACGCCAAGCACTCCCATCATTTGACTGACGGCGCCTGTCGCTGCCGTCTTTTGGTAAGCCCAATCAGTTTCACCACGCAAAGTGATCCAACCCTTAGCAACAGATACTTTAATGTCATTGGGCACCTGATAGTTCCATTTGAGCGCGTTAAGCGCAGCCTCTGCTATTTCCTCATCCGTTTTTTTATGGTCACCGAAAATATTTACTTCTATTTCATCGGCAACTGCGCGAACGCCACCTACCCGCTGAGCGGCTTCTTCAGCAGTGCGTTTTTCAAAGTAATGTGGAACAGTTCCACGCAAAGTTACGATGCCGTCATTTGCGGTAACTGTGATCTGCGAATCTGCAACACTTGGATCCCACTTTAGTTCACTTTTAACATCTTTTTGAATCTGTGAATCTGTTTTTTCGAATAAATTAAACATGCTGTACTCCTTGTGTAATGCTCAGTTGTCCAAGCAAAGTTATTGGTTCAAAGAATAACTCTGCATTAACAACGCCACCTGGTTAGGACCACCTACGTTGCTATATCCACTGAAATTTCGATGTGGAGTATATGCTCTTTTGATCGCGATAAATAACCCCACGCAATCGCTTTAGAGCTTATCGAAAACAGTTTACGAACAAATGCTTAGGCATGTTGGTTTATTAAAATAATTTTCTGTGTTTTATTATGAAAAAAAGAAATTCGGTGATTTGCGGTACCACTCACCGAGATGGCGGAAAGCGAGAATCCTAGTCTAAGCTATTAGAATCACGGACGCGAAAATTGGGGCTGTAGCAATCTGTAACCAGCCCGCATTATCATAATTTGAACAAAGTCGTTCATCGACAGGCACCGCCTGATTTTCAGTAAAATGTGGCCACCCTGACCTCGTTGTGCTTCAAAAGTATTGGAGTTTGTTCACGTCTAACTTTTTAACAATCATGTAGAATAAGAGCATTAAGCGCATAAAATTTGGCCTTGAGATATTAATATGGTACAACTCATTTGGTTCAACAAAATTTAAGATATTTAAAGGAGAATTTTTATGAAAGCTGCAGTTGTTAGTTTCTTTGTTTTTTTATTCTCAATTTCATCTCATGCTAGTATTGAAATGCTAGGAAGTGGTCGGCCCCCATATTTAGTACCAGATACATCGAGAGTTTTTAGATTGCAAGCTGCATAAGATCCGGTGAAAAAGTTTCCGGTACTGGTGGCCTGTAATTTAAACTGCTGTGTGGTCTAATTGTATTGTAGTGCTTGACCCACATTTCGATAATTACTTTTGCTTCAAGCAATGTAAAAAATATTTCTCCATTTAATAATTCATCACGCATTCGAGCATTAAATGATTCTATAAATCCATTTTCCCAAGGACTTCCAGGTTCAATAAATAACGGCTGCAAACTTAAAGTTTTAAACCACTTCACTAATTGCTTTGCGATAAATTCTGGACCGTTATCAGACCTGATGTGCTTCGGAACGCCGTGCTTTAA
>JANOOI010000174.1:0-2019 GCA_031421235.1 Bdellovibrio sp. | reverse complement strand
CGAATAATGAAGATTACAAATTATATTTAGATCAAAAAATGAAAGACTACGTTAGTTTTTCAATGAGTAATCAAAAATCACAGGCATTAACTGGTTTAGGTGAACCTAAATTTTATGTTGATGGTGCTCCGTACAATTTACCTTGGGGTCGTCCGCAAAACGATGGTCCAGCACTTCGTGCAATGACGTTGATTAAATGGGCCCATGTTAAAATTGCTGAAGGTGACATTAATTACGTAAAAACTATTCTTTATGATGGAAATTATCCTTCAACATCTGTAATTAAAGCCGATCTTGAATTCGTCGCACGCCACTGGAGAGATGCTAACTTTGATCTTTGGGAAGAAGTTTCAGGAGATCATTTTTTCACAAGAATGACTCAACGGGCTTCTTTATTACAAGGGGCGGCACTGGCGCAAAAGCTGGGTGATTTCGGCGCAAGTGATTGGTACTTACGCGAAGCTCAAAAAATCACATCAAGTCTTAAAGCATTTACTCAAGCAAAAATGACTTCTTACATCCCAGCTACTTTAAATTACGCTGGTGGTATGGACACTAAGAAATCAAATATTGATATCGCTGTGATCTTAGGAATTTTACGCGGTGAAAACCATGATGGATTCATTAAATGGACTGATCCTAAAGTTATAAATACACTAGGTACAATTGTTGATTCATTTAAAAGTCTTTATCCAATCAACAGTATGGCTAATGTTCCCGGTGTCGCCATTGGTCGCTACCCAGAAGATGTTTACGATGGCGATGGCTTTCAAGGTGGAAATCCTTGGGTGTTAACAACATTAGCTGTGGCTGAAGCTTACTATGAAATGGCGATTTTAGAAGCCAGTGCTTCAACAAATAAACCAGATCATAAAGTGATTGCAAAAAGTTTAATCGACATCGGTGATAAATATTTTCAACGTGTACAAATTCACGCTAATCCAGATGGATCGTTAGCTGAACAGATTAGCCGCTTCAATGGTTACATGACTTCAGCCCGCGACTTAACATGGAGCTACGCTTCTGTGTTAACAGCAAACTGGTCACGTGAGCGCGCCCTTAAAGCCGTTAAATAAATAAAGGTGCAGGTTAAATTGGCCAGCACCTTTAGACTCGCTTAGTTAGAATTCGAATTTCAGATTAACATACAGTTTAAAACAAAAAAGCAGATCACTAGGTCTGCTTTTTTTATATCTTAAGACCAACGATTTATGCTGCTAACCTAATAGCATGTGTCCCATCAAGAGTGGCTATAATTTTGATAAGTAATTCAATCGAAAGGCTGTTTTCACCATGATTGGCAATGCGGCTAATCCGACTTCGTGATGTCCCAATTTGAACAGCAATTTGAGCATGCGTTAATTTAGAGACTTTAATTAAATTTGCACTTTTAACATATAGTTTTGATTTCAACTCAATCATGTAAGCATCAACATGAGAAAGACCTAAGTCATCTGCAGTTTTTTTTGCTTCTTTTGATAATTTAAGATTTTTCTTCATTTATAAGCCCCTTTAATCTTATGTGCTAATATTAGCACATAAGGAAAATTTGTCAAACCTGTTCATATTGCAATAAGAAGAACTACTTGAAATGAGTTTAAAAACGTTCAGAGCATTTTATCATCCGAAATCAGGATTAGCTTACAGTTTAAATCGAAGAAAGCTGACCTAGAGTCTGCTTTCTTATTGCATTAACAATAATGAAACTAAAATGTACACAAATTAAGTGTACAAAAGGATTGTTGCATGTTATACTTTGTAGAGTTTAGCAATAGGGTCCATAAAGACTTGGATAAAATTCCCAGTTACATCAGATCTAAGTTTTATGTATGGCTTAAGACAATTGATGAGATCGGTCTTGAGAGAACAAGAATTATCTCTGGGTTCCACGATGAACCACTTAAAGGGAAAAGATTAGGCCAAAGATCCGTAAGACTTAATCGAGCATACAGAGCAATATATGTTCTCAAGGAATCAAAAATTAAGGTCATTCATATTCTGGAGGTCACAAAACATGAT
>JANOOI010000173.1:0-6139 GCA_031421235.1 Bdellovibrio sp. | reverse complement strand
GTAACTTTCACCATTTGTCTTTGCTTGTTCTAATAAAGTTTGAATGTTTTGTGGCAACTCTGCAGATGGTTTTTCGATTTGATGGGTCCCGATTTGCTTAGCGTAAGCAAAAACTTCTGTTTGAGAATTTTTTTGTGTGACATACATTTTTGCGAATGCACCAGCAATCACACGATTTAATGTTTCACGACCCGATGATCTGCCGCCGCCACGATGATCAACATGACCGAACTTTAATTTCCATGTGTCATCAGCATGACCAATACGTGCTTCATTTTTTATTTTATCATAATCAGATGATTTTTGATCGGTGTTACGAACAACCACCGCAACCGGAGTTCCTAAAGTTAAACCTTCAAATAATCCTGATAATATTTCTGGCTGGTCAGATTCTTTTCTATTTGTGACAAATGAACTTTGCCCTGGTTTTCTGCGAGCTAATTCATTAAGTAATATTTTTTCATCATATTTTATTCCAGCTGGTAAACCATCAATCACCACACCATAAGCTGGGCCGTGACTTTCACCAAACGAGATCATTTTAATATGTTGTCCAAAAATATTAGCGCTCATGATTATCCCTTTTACTTATTATCTAAATATTTCTTCCAAAAATCAGCTTGTTTTTTAGCTTGTGCCTGAAACATCACTAAACCTGACTTATAAACGGCCTTAGGCTGCTGTCCAGCATACTCTAAACCCATAGAATCATCTGTGTAGTTTAAATCAATGATAACTGTAGGCTGCCAATCAGTTGGTGGCCATTTAGTAGTCTCGTGTTTTGGCGCTGCCCAGATCACAATATCAGGTGATGATGTGTCAGTTGGTTGGCCGCGCTTTACTGTTCCATCACGAGAGCTATAGGCGACCGCATGTGGAATCACTTTTTGAATTGATTCTAAAACGCCTTGCCCACCCCAAATAGCTACTTTTGTTTGAGAATCTATTTCTGCTGTCTCAATCAGTTTTTTAAGACCTTCATCATCCGTTGATTCTGAAATCCATTGATCCATTGAGGCTACTAACGAATTCACAGCACTTAAGTTTGAGTAAACATTTTTAGCGGCCACAGTTTTTAGTGGTGCAGTGACAGCTGCGCATTTTAAACCCAATTGTTTTAAAAATTGAAATCCTTGGTTAAAATTACTTTCTGATAACGGCACAGCTACGAAATAAATTTTATGATCAAAAGCTTTTGATTGTTCAACAGGAGTCCTTGAGTGATGTATCGGATTTCCTAAAATAGCGCCAAATGTTTTTAAATCATGATTTTGACTTTTTAAATATTCATAAAGACTAGGTTGATCATCCATATCAGTATGACTTTGTATAAAATTAATTTTTTGATTGTTGAATTGACCGCTGAATTGAAGCTGCCTGTACCAACGCCAAAGGCTTTTCTTGTTTTGTGAAAAATCAGTACGCGGAAGAAAACTTCTTTGAACAGGGTCTTCCCGTTGCCATAGATAACCTTTTTTCAGTTCATCAAATGATGTGACTATCGGACAGAATTTAATATGCTTACGTTGAATATCTTCGGTTTGTTTAAATCCTGATTCAAAATCCGAGCTATGTGTGGATATAATATCTGCCATTTCTAAAAACTGGCTAAATTCAATATCAGAATCCAGTTCAACCTGCAAAATATCCTTAATATATTTAAATAGATCGTGATTTTCATCACACTGACTTCTGATTGAAACTAAAAAATGATCTTCAGGATATTTTTTAATGATTCTAAGAATAGTTTCTAAATCAAATAAATCAGTTCTTAGTTCAATACTTTTTGAACACTTAGGAAATAGTAATAATTCTGATTCATTATTTAAAGTCCAATAGGCATTTTTAATCTTGAAGTTTTTCTGAAAAATAGTTTTTTCGATTTCATCGGGCGAATCTACACCTTCAGGCAGATGATAAATCCAATCGGCTTTTAGTCGGAATTTTGGTTCACGCTCACCAAAACGCTGGTGATATTCCTCTCGTGGGCTAAGTTCTGTGTTTAGTCTTGGACGATTTAAAAAAAGTCTGCCATCAGTATCAGTTCTTCTGCTGACGTAAACAACTTCAACATCTGCTGGAATCAAATCGGTATTAAATCCGGCACCAAGACTTAGAACGAAACTTACGTTTTCTATGATCTGATTAAAATACTTTTTTTCTAGTTGTCTAAAGTAGGCTTCGCCTTGTGTTGTGAATATATCTGAAACAGACTGTTTTTCACTTTCAGCGATCACTTGGTCTAAATCAAAATGCTGTATATTTGGAAAATAACTTTGATGTCTTTTTAAAAGCTCTGTTTTTCCAACACCACGGTGGCCAATGAATACTTTTTTCATAGTAAATAATCTAACCCAATATGTTGATAAAACTGTGGATAGCTTTTGGTAATTACGTTAGGCTCAGTTATAACGATCGGGAAACCTTTGATTTGCAGTATGGCTGCGGCAAAAGCCATTCTGTGATCACCATCTGGATCAAAATGAATAAGATCTTTAGTTCTATATTTAGCGTTTGGGTTACCTTGAATTTTTAAACCGTCATTTTGTAATTCGGCTTTAAGCCCACAGCGTGTTAATAAGTCATAGGTTTTCTGAATACGGTTTGATTCTTTATGTATCAGCTGATGAGCTCCAAATAAATGACTTTCACCTTCTGCAAAAGCACATAGCACACTTAACACTGGAAATAAATCAGGACAGTTTTTTAAGTTGGCTTGTAAGTTTTTAAACCCAGCTTGTTGCTTAATTCTAAATTCAGATTCATCAAAGCTAAATGAAATATTCATTTCTTTTAAAAACTGAACAAATTGCATATCAGGTTGTAAAGACTTATCTGACCAGTTTTTAATTTCAACATCACCTGATAAAACACCAGCAGCAATTAAACTAAAGGCAGAACTGATATCAATTTCACCCTTTAAAACAGTGGGCTTTAATTTTTGTGATCTCATTTTTTGATCGGATACGTCTACGCCGCATTTTTTAATTAAATCTAAAGTATATTGATAATACCCTTCTGAAGTAATCTGTTGGCTTGTTTGGTATTGCAAATCAAAATCTAAATCCATGGCATTTAAAACAAATGAACTTAAAAACTGGCTCGATTGTTGGGTGCTGATTTGAATCAATTTTGTTGGTCTTTTCCAACCTTCAGATTTAATTTTAAGGCTGTTTTTTGAAAGTTCGGCAATCACACCTAATTGATTTAACACATGAATCAATTCTGTTTGTGGCCGTGAAAAAAGTTTTTCGTCGCCGAAAATTGTAAATTCCCCGGAAGCCCTTGATAATCTTAAGGCTAAAAATCTTAAAGTTGTCCCACCAAGTCCCACTTGAAATTCAGTTTTACCATTTTTAAAGTCAGCTAAGGCTTTTTTTAATAAAACCACATCATCAGCCGATGATTCACCATGAATTTGAATAGCTGAATTATATGATTGTAAGATCAAGGCCCTGTTCATCCATGATTTCGAAATTTCAAGCGAACCTGAAAAATGAAAACTCATGCATTGAACCTTTGACGTTCACATTCATCGCTAATTTGCTTTGATGTAACTGGTGCTGTAAATACAGAACCTGCTTTATGAACAAAAATAAAATTGATATGTTTAGTTGAAATTCTTTTTTTATCTTGTGATAGATGTTTGTAAACTTTTGCAGTCTTCATCGCATTTACTTTTAAGAAATCTTTTTCAGCTTGATCTGTCGACATCAGTTTTTGGACAATTTTGATAAAATCACTTTGCTTAATGTAACCGCAGTGATAGCTCCAACGTAAAGAAAACACCATCCCCATCATGACAGCACGGCCATGCGGTAGTTTTAATTCGACTTCGTAAACATGGCCCATTGTGTGGCCTAAGTTTAAAATATGTCTGATCCCTTTTTTTTCAAACGGATCTTTTTCAACGATTTGAATTTTACCGCTGATTAAAGATAAAATATTGTCCCAAAGAAATTTTTCCGTGAAGTTAGCTTTTAGAAAAAGCTGTGGCCTGTTAGTTAATGATATTTTTAAAACTTCGCCGTAAGCCTCAGTTAATCGTTCGATCGGCTGCTGTTGTAATATCTTTTTTGAAAGAATCACTTTCGAAGCTGGATAAAAAGTTCCGATTTGATTTTTTGTCTGGTTGAGATTCAAACCTGTTTTTCCGCCGTGAGCTGAATCAATCGCAGCCAGCCACGTTGACGGAATATGTACTAGATCGCAGCCTCTTTTATAAGTTGATGCCACAAAACCCGTAAAATCACCAACCGATCCCCCACCCAGTCCAACAATTTGAATCGGGCTCTGTAATGCGCCTGTTGTTTGCCACTTTTGAATTTGGCTTAAAACCTTAGCATACTGGTTTATTGTTTTTAGGGATTCTCCGGCTTTAACAGGGATTTTTAATTTGAACTGCTTAATCCATTTATTCAAAGATGATTTTTTTAGCAAAAATTGATCAAAAATAAGAATCGATTGCAATCCAGATCCTTGAACAGAAGACTTTTTCGGAAGTTGATTTGTTTTAAATATTTGTGTTTTGCTCACAATGGCAATGTAGTCCTGAAAAGCTGCCTTTTCAAGATGATATAAAGCATTACTTCGTGCTAAACCCTCAGCTAAACCCTATTATGACCTACGCTCATAGAAATCACATAAAAAGAAGGTATCACTTATGCAAAAAATCAAAGTAGCTAATCCTGTTGTTGAACTAGATGGCGACGAAATGACTCGTATTATCTGGAAATTTATCAAAGATAAATTAATTCTACCGTACTTAGATATCGACATTAAGTATTTTGATTTAGGTATGGAATACCGTGATCAAACAAACGATCAAGTCACTATTGACGCTGCTGAAGCCATCAAAAAATATAATGTTGGTATTAAGTGCGCGACGATTACTCCTGATGAAGCCCGCGTTAAAGAATTCAATCTTAAACAAATGTGGAAATCACCGAATGGAACAATTCGTAATATTTTAGATGGCACTGTTTTTCGTGAACCAATTATTTGTAAAAATGTCCCACGACTTGTTCCCAACTGGACAGCCCCTATTTGTATTGGTCGTCATGCTTTCGGTGATCAGTACCGCGCAACTGATTTTGTCACTAAAGGTAAAGGTAAATTAACAATTACTTTTGAAAGCGATAACGGAGAAAAAATTTCTCATGAAGTTTATAATTTCAAAGGTGATGGCGTTGCCCTAGCAATGTATAACACTGACGAATCAATCATGGGTTTTGCAAAATCTTGTTTTAACCAAGCCCTGACTAAAAAATGGCCTTTGTATCTTTCAACTAAAAATACTATTTTGAAAAAATACGACGGACGTTTCAAAGATATTTTTGAAACTATTTATCAAGCCGAATTTAAAGCTAAGTACGAAGCTGCTGGGATCACTTATGAACATCGTTTAATCGATGACATGGTGGCCTCTGCATTAAAATGGAACGGTAATTTTGTGTGGGCTTGTAAAAACTACGACGGAGATGTTCAATCAGATACTGTTGCACAGGGATTCGGATCATTGGGACTTATGACTTCCGTTCTGGTAACTCCGGATGGAAAAACAATGGAAGCTGAAGCGGCTCATGGAACAGTAACACGTCATTATCGCGATCATCAGAATGGTAAACCAACATCAACTAATCCTATAGCTTCCATTTTTGCCTGGACAAGAGGGTTGGAATTCCGCGGTAAGCTTGATAACAATCAGGAACTCATTCGTTTTTGCAACACACTTGAAAAAGCTTGTATTGAAACTGTTGAAAACGGAATTATGACAAAGGATCTGGCTGTAAATGTTCATGGCAATGACGTTTCACATGGTAAACATTATGTTTATACGGAAGAATTTCTTTCTGCAATAGAAGCTACTTTAAAAAAGAAGCTTATGGTGACTGCATAAAAATTAGTGAATTAGCTGATTATTTATTTCAAGCGAGTAATTGTTATTGTTCAAACAGAAATAACAAATAAACTTTGATAACTATTATTAGTGAACCCATGAATTAGTTAATTTACAAATTGATTTTCTTATTTTGTTGCCATAATTTTCCTACATGCCGTTACTTGGTTCACTAATAAAACAAGGATTGAAGTTAAGCACTCGGGTGCGACTTCGTTTTAATTCACCGGCATATTATCA
>JANOOI010000172.1:0-2832 GCA_031421235.1 Bdellovibrio sp. | reverse complement strand
GAGGCTTCTTCTTTAATTTCCCAGTTGGCTACGACTTTATCTTTGCCACCGATTTTTACTATTTTAGCTTCGCCATTTTCAAAAGACGGAATGGCTTTTGCTAACTGGGGGACCCATTTGCCATCTGCATCAATCACAACTAAAGTTCTGATTGTCATTCTCAGCATATAAGACGTTGCGGCCATGCTTGAAATCAATGGATTGAAATTTTCAAATTCTTGGGAAATACCAATCTTAAGTTCATTGTTACTTAAGCGTCCAGTTGAAGCGCTTTCGTCTGAAGATTTTTTTTGCGTACAAGCAAAAGAAAAAGCCAACGTAAAAGCAAGAGCTAAAGCAATAAGTGGTTTTTGAAAAATCATAACAACTCCTTAAGTGATGTTAAGTTTAATTTATTAAAGCAAGCTGCCTGGTGAAGTGATTCCCCAGTCAACGTTGGTGTTTCAATTGAGCATTTAGCAATCCGTGCGGGACAGCGCGGATGAAAAGCGCAGCCAGAAGGTGGATTAATCGGTGAAGGGATTTCACCAGTTAAAATTTTTGTCATTTTCTTTTTGCCTGCACCGATTTCAGGAATCGAGCTTAATAAAGCCTGAGTGTATGGATGATGCGGTGTGTGATACAAAGTTTCACGATCAGCAATTTCAACGATTTTTCCAAGGTACATTACAGCAATCCGATCACAAACATGTTCAATCACTGATAAATCATGAGAAATAAAAATATAAGTTAGCCCTAAGCGTTCTTGTAGATCTTTGAGTAAATTTAAAATCTGGGCTTGGATCGATACATCAAGGGCTGATACGGGTTCGTCGCAAATAATTAATTTAGGTTCAAGCGCGATGGCTCTAGCAATGGAAATACGTTGTCTTTGTCCGCCAGAAAATTCATGCGGGTAGCGATTCACATGAGACGGACGTAAACCCACAAGTTCAAGTAATTGTTTAACTTTTAGTTCACGTTCAGTCTTTTGAAATTGGTTATGAATCACAAAGGGCTGTTCAATAATTTGTCCTACGGTCATGCGCGGGTCAAGAGAAGCGTAAGGGTCTTGAAAAATCATTTGAATATCGCGGCGAAGATTACGCAATTTTTGACCACGTGATTTTCTAAAATCGTTACCGTTAAATTCGATTTGTCCTGATGTGGGTTCATAAAGGCGTATAAGGGTCCTGCCAAGTGTTGATTTACCGCAACCTGATTCGCCAACAAGACCTAAAGTTTCACCACGACGAACTGACAAGGAAATATCATCGACAGCTTTTACATCAGCTACATGTCTTTGAAAAAATCCTTTTTTAATTGGAAAATATTTTTTAATATTTTTAGCCACTAAAATATTATCAGCCAGTATGTTGTCTGTTTTAATGTTATCAGTTTGTGGCTGTATGTTTTTCTCTATCATAATTACACCAGTTCCGATTTTGATTGCGGGCGTGTGCCATAATCTAAAGGATTGAAACAAGCGACTTGTCTGTCAGCATGACCAGAATAAGATTTAAATTGTGGCTTTTCAGTCCAGCATTCTGTTTTTACGCGCTGACAACGTGTCGCAAACGGGCAGCCTGTGGGTAATTCATGTGGTGCGGGGACTGAGCCTTCAATTGTTTTTAAGCGATGAATTTTTTGACCAATTTTAGGTCGTGATTCAATTAATGCAGCAGTGTAGGGGTGAACAGGGGACGTCAGCACATCTTGTGTTGGTCCTGTTTCACACATTTGACCGCCGTACATCACAAGAACTTTGTCAGACACTTCTGAAATAACACCTAAATCATGAGTGATAAATTGAACGGACATTTTTAATTTAGATTGAAGACTTTGGAATAATTCTAAAATTTGAGCTTGGATAGTCACATCTAAAGCCGTCGTTGGCTCGTCAGCAATTAAAAATTGTGGATTACATGATAAGGCCATTGCAATCATAGCCCGTTGTCGCATTCCGCCTGACAGTTGGTGGGGGTAAGATGTGTAGCGTTCTGCCGCCGATGGAATGCCTACAAGGTTTAACATTTCGATCGCACGATCTTTTGAATCTTTAAGGTTTAATTTAAGGTGTTTCTGGATTTGTTCATCCATCTGATAGCCGATTGTCAAAACAGGATTAAGTGCTGTCATGGGTTCTTGAAAAATCATAGCCATTTTGCCGCCACGAACATTTTCCATTTCAGATGGTGAAAGCTTTAATAAATCAACGCCGTTAAGTTCTGCCGATCCATTTGTGATTTTACCCGGTGATGAAATCAGTCGCATTAGTGAATAAGATGTGACTGATTTTCCACAACCTGATTCGCCAACGATTCCTAAGGTTTCACCTTGATTGATTGAATAAGAAATACGATTAACAGCCTTGAACGGTCCCGTTTTCAGAAAAAAAGTTGTTTCTAAATTTTCGACTTTTACAACTGGATTCAACTGGGGTTTGCTCCTTAAATTCGACCTAAAAAAACACCTGAGGTTATTTATTCAGTAAACTGCTGCGAGTCAAAGTTTTTGAGACTGATTGTAGAATTGTCTGAGAGATCATTTCTGATATTTTTTCGGCAAACCCAGTCTTTTTACTGAAACTAACCTTTATCAGCTTATGAGTTTTAATTTTGTTCAAAATATAGTCATCACTTGTTTGAATTCGATCAATCAGCTTTAATTTTAAGGCTTGTGTCCCGTACCAGTATTCGCCTGTGGCGACTTTGGTTAAATCTAACTGTGGACGGTATAGGCTTACAAAATCTTTAAATAAAACATGGGTGGCTTCAAGTTGTTCTTTAAATTTAGCTTCACCTTTTTCAGTAATTTCACCTAAGACGCTGACAGTCCGCTTGTAATCACCAG
>JANOOI010000171.1:0-6856 GCA_031421235.1 Bdellovibrio sp. | reverse complement strand
AAATTGTCTTCTGTGATTTTCTATATCAGTTTGATATTCATTATTAATTAAGATCACACCTTTTTCGATGGGATAAAGACGTAACAGTGCAGCTATTAGCGTTGACTTTCCAGCCCCAGTGCGCCCAATTATTCCTAATTTTTCACCATGTTTAAGTTTAAAACTAATCTCAGATAACAGAGGTGTAGAGGTTTCTTGATTTTGACGAGGATAACGAAAACTTAAATTTTCAACAGTCAAAGCATCATCAGTTCTATTTTTTGCGATTTGATTTGAATCAAGGTTTTTGGATTTTTGGGGATGATGAGTTTTAAAATCAGCGTAAGTTGGTAAAAAAGCACCTTCTTCCAGTGGTGCTCTTAAATATTCATCTAATCTTTCAACACCGACTAAAGCTTCTTCAAATTGTGAGTACCATTCAAAAAACATTTGCAAAGTGTGTGTAGCAAGTACTGTAAAACCCAACACAATTGCAATTTGACCGGCTCCTAATGATTCAGTCTTGGCTAAATGTATTCCTAAGTAGCCGTTTGCAAAAAATAAGACAGCCGAAATCACATTAAGTTCTGCTGAAAATCGCATGACATTTCGACTCACTAGAAATTTTGCTTTTAAAAAAACTTGATCTAATAAATTAAATCGATCAATGAATGATTTTGCTTTATCTGTTTGCCTGATCGACAAATGTCCTTGCACAGTTTCTGAAAAATGAGCAACAGAGGGAGATCTTAAAACAGACAGTTCACGACGGTTTGCGCGTAATTTAAGTTGATTTCTTTTCAAGATATAAATAAAGCAACCTGAAGCGACCAAAAGATTAACCAAAAAATAAGAATGCACAAGAGCAATCAAGATAAAAATTGAAATTAAATCAAACAGGATAGACAAAAATTCGGCTAATGGTCCTCCGAACAATCTGAAAATATTCCCGTAATCGCTTGAAAACCGAGTTGTTATTCGTCCCACAGGGTTTTGATCAAAAAAGCTCAGTGGGTACCTAGATACTCGGAATGTGGTTTCATCATATAGTCTTGATACCGCCAACGCTGACAATCTTGAGAAGACAGTTCTGAAGATCACTGTCATTGCAAATGATAGGCTTAATATAAAGAAAATATGTTTAGCCAGCACGGTCAAGTTTTCAACAGTCAAAACAGGATTTTGGTCATAGAATTTGGCAATGACTTGGGCATTTGATAAAATAAGAAATCGACCGATAAATCCAAGTAAACAGACAATCAGTAATTTTACAATAAAAGGCCTATAAGCTTGCAGCAGAGTATCAAAAATATTTTTTGAGAAAGCTTTCTTAGACATTGGGATTCCCCCCAATATGAGAAGTTGATTTTTCACCCTTAATAAAATCAGCTAAAAACTGATTTTCACAAAGTGCAGGATAAGTCCCAATAAATTTAATTTGACCTTGTTCCATATAAACGACACGGTCACAAAACTGAAGAAATTCATATCTTTGGGTGGTCACTAAAAAACTATGGCCCATTGATTTATAATATAAAAATGTTTCAATTAATTTTTTCTCAGTGCCAACGTCTATGGCGCTTAAAGGATCATCTAGCAAAAATAGTGGTTTTGGATTATAAAAAAGTCTCGCTAAATTCAGTCGCTGTTTTTGTCCGCCAGATATATTTAATCCGCGTTCACCAATAATTGTATCTAAACCTTTTTCTAAACGATCCTGATTAACATCAAACTGAGCTTTATGAAGCGCGTTCATCGCTTGTGCCTTATCTTGTCTAGCCAAATCATAATCAAAAACAATATTTTCGAAAACACTGGCGCTTAAAATAAAACTTTCTTGGGGTAAAAAATTATAGGGCGCAACAAATAATGAATCAGCATGAAAAGGAGTTTCTTTCATCAGTGATTTCAGAAAAGTTGATTTACCGCTGCCGACTGGCCCAATCAAGGCAACAATTTCTGATGATGTGATTTTTAAACTTATATTTTTTAAATAAATTTTCTGATCAAGAGTGAGACTTAAATTTTTAACATCCAAAACCAAGTTAGCGTTTGCATTATTACTTGCAGTCTTGATCACATAATCAGTATTTGTGATCGAAAAAAAATCAGCGAGCCTTTTAATTGATGTCCAAGCATCAAACATCATCGTAAAAAACCACGGAAGCTGCCTAAGAGGTCGGGATAAAAAGACCCCCATGACCCAAAATAAAGTGATTAAATGAATTTTTACGATTAATTCAGGACTTAAATAAACAATGAACCAAATCACAAATAAATTAAGCCAGAATGTAATGCTTGATGAAATTGAATTCATTATCTGACCGTTTGTGACCATGGCAATGCGATTATTTGTTTCTTCAATGCGTTTAGTGATAATTTTCTTCTCGAACCCTGTGACCCAGTTTAGAGATTTTAGGCCTCTTATATTTTGGATCCATTCATTCACTAGCCCCATTCTTTGTGCTGCTAACATTTTAAATTTAAAAAAGAAAAACGATTGTCTTCTGGCAAGTGCTAAATTAACACCAATAATTACACCTAAAAGCATAGCTGTAAACCCAACGGGGATATCGTAAACGTAATAAAGAAAAAACGGTGTTACAACTAATGGAAACGCAGTTGTTAAAGCATAAGGAATAGTTTGTTCAAGCCACATGGTGGCACTGGGTACGTCTGTTGTGTATAAAGAAACCATTTCACCAACAGTGCGGTTTCTGACGGCTAAAGCTTTCAAGCTTAAAATATGATTATAAATTTTTTCAGAAAGAATGCGCTGACATTTTAAGGCTTCTCTTTGCCCTAGGTAGCTAGTCAGCTGCATAGTTAAAAAAGAAATCAGCGCTAAGGCTGTACAAATAGCTAGAAATTGAGTATCAAACTGCTGCATAAAACTTTTTTGGTAATAAGGGACTAGTAGGCCTGTAAAAGTTGCGATCAAGGCTAACAACACGATTAGGAAACGATGTTTCAACCGATTGAATAAAATATCTTTAATCACTAAATGAATAAAATGATTTTTCTTCATTTTATTCTAAACCAGCCAGTTAATGACCATCGCGGTTTGTGTGACGTCAACACTTCATGTTCAACAGAACTATTGAAAACAATCATTTGACCCATATCAGGTAACGTTTTAAAGATTTCAACACCATTTGAATCGTAACCAACAAGATGGCCACCATTTTGCTCAGTCCAACCTGGGTTCAAATAAATAACAAATGAAAAAATGCGTTTATTATCATGCAAAGTCTGATCAGAATGCTTTTTGTAGAAATGACCGATCGGGTAATGGGCAAAATGACATTCATAATGATCTAAAGAAATTCGGTAATGTGATTTGAGTTGAAACATCAACGTATCTAGAAAGCTATGAATTTTTTGAAAAACAGGTTTTTGTACGGGGTTGATGGGATCCAACCAAAATGTCTGGTCATTTCTAATGGTTCCCGTTTGATCAGAAGTTGTATGGGCTGATTTAAAGAAGCCTTCTGTGTAAACCTGTTGTGCTGTAGACAATATTTCTAATGCAAATGATGTTTCAAATGGTAGAATGACCCAACTTTTTTGATCAATTTGATCAAAAAAAGGCTCAAGATTTATTGTACTTAACATGACTTCAAGATAGCATTATTTTTGTATGAAAAGTAAGACCTTTAATCTCGGACGCAGGAAGTTGTTATCGACAGCATGTCGTTTTGCCCCATTGCTGGCGGCGCCGGCTTTATTGACTCAAGTAGGTTGCTCAACTTTAGATGAATATTTGATTGAAGATGAATTCGATTTCACCCAAGAGGTCCTTATAGTTGGTGGCGGTCTATCGGGACTTTACGCGGCTTATGAACTTAAAAAATTAAAAATTCCTTTTCGGTTATTTGAAAGCAGTTCAAGATTAGGTGGAAAAATTCAATCTATTCAATCTGATGAATGGGGAGCTTACGAATTTTCTAAAAATGACAAAGTTTTATTAAAATTAAAAAAAGAACTTGATTTAGAAACTGTAAATATCGATCAGAATTCGTGGCGTTTCAAAAATGGTGCGTCGGCTTTGACTGAACAAATTTTTGATGTGATCGAAGGACTTATTCCTGAAAAACAAGTTCGTCGTGGTTATAATTTAAAATCTGTCAGTCGAATTGGTCGAAAGTATCAATTGCGTTTTGACGTTCAAGGAAAATCAAAAGTTTTTTTCGCCCGAAATGTCATATTAGCACTGCCAAAAAATCGATTTTTAAACCTTGAATCGATCGATAATGTCAGTGAACTAAAAAATATTGTCACTTATTTAAAAACAGTCAGTGATCGGGTCATTCTTAGAATGATTTTACCTTTGGCTGAATTTCGTCAGAAAAAAACTGATCTGTCAGATGTGCTGAGTTCAGAGTTGATGAGTAAATCATCCTTGGGCGCAACAGTCTCAGGCCATTTTTTTAATAAAAAATATTACATGACTGTTTCAATAAAATCAGATGATCCATTACGCCAAGTTGATACTTTGCAAAAAGCGTTAAAACCTTATATGAATGAAAGCTTTGTGCTGGATGAACAGACCTTAAAAGACTGGGGCAATCTATCCTCAGGTGGCGGTATGGATAGTCAATCAGTGCTAAATAAAATACCACAGAACCAAATCAGTGTTTTATGGCCAAGTCAAAAACTGCAAGTCGTCAATGAATCCCTTATCCATGCTCAAACAGGAGCCATATCAACAGTTGAAGGGTTATTAAGGCTGGTTGATGACAGATTGCAAATCTACAAGATTTAAGTTAATTCATTAGCATGAAGAAAAAAGCAGACTCAGTTAAAAAAACATCAATTAACAGGATATCAACTCGAAGCGTGTTAGCCAACGTTAGATCTTCACCAACTATAAAATCAAAACTAAGCTCGCAGCAAAAAATTGAAAAAATTGAAAAACATTTTTCTGAAATTATGCAAATATTAGGTTTAGACTTAAATGACGACAGTTTAAAGAAAACACCTCATCGTATTGCTAAAATGTATGTGAATGAAATTTTTGGTGGTTTGCACGAAGAAAATTTTCCAGCAATTACTGTGATCGATAACAAAATGCAATACGATCAAATGGTTTGCGTGCAAAATATCGAAGTTATGTCTTGCTGTGAACATCATTTCCAACCAATTGATGGTTTTGCAACTGTCGCTTATATCCCTAAAAAGAAAGTTATTGGCTTATCTAAAATTAATCGTATTGTTGAATACTTTAGTCGTAGACCCCAAGTTCAAGAACGTTTGACCAAACAAATCACAGACTGTTTGCAATACATTTTAGAAACTGAAGATATTGCAGTACACATTAAAGCCAAACACTACTGTGTTGTTGCAAGGGGTATTCAAGATACACATAGCTCAACAACAACTGCGGATCTACGTGGTGAATTTCGCAATTCTGCAGAAACCCGAACAGAATTTCTGAAATACTGTTAATCGTTTCAATTTGAGACACGGATATATAAACACTTAAGTATTTTTTGACTCATACCGACTAGGCTTATATCTTGGGGTGGAATGTGAAATCAGATATCGTTTATATCAAAAGCTACTTTAAGACGCTTGCGGCGCTGTCTAGTGTTCTGCTAATAATGCTTAGTTTTCAGAATTGTTCTAAGGCTAGATTTTCAAGTGTGGCGTACTCTGGACTGGCATCATCCTCATCCGTTCAAAGTTTTAGTACAGAGGAAGAAACAGCCCTAGAAGCACAACCACAAACTTTTTCTAGTATCAGTGGTCGTAAATCCGTTTTTACCATAACCAGGCATCCTACTCACGGTGTAATTACTGCTTTTGATTCTAACACTGGTAAATTTACATATCAGCCAGCTTTGAAATATTTCGGTGATGACAAATTTGAATATGTTGAACGTGAAGAAAGAGTCAAAGAACCGCATCAAGTTCCGATTTTTATCGAGGTTGTAAAAATAGCACGCTCGCCATCCATAATTACAGATACAATTGGTTTTGAAATGAACACGACGGGTACGCAGTTTGAATTAGTCCTTAGCGATTATCATGATCCAGCACCAAAATCATATTTATCATTAGACACAAATACGACTGAAAAAAGATCTGTTAGCGGTCTACTAACTTTTCTTGGAAACAATCGTTTTAAATACACACCAAATGTTAATTTTCGTGGAAATGATAAATTTGAATTTATCGCAAAAAATTCTTACGGAGAAATAAGCAAAAAAATTGTTACACTAGTTGTTGGAAATCCATTTCATAACCTAGAACCGTCTCTTGCCGTACGTGGCATTGGATGCGCAAGTTGCCATTTGCAATCTGGTTCAAAACTAATCACAGATTTTGGTTTCGGAAATGATTATTTTTTCGGAAAAGACGCCTTAACTGATGCTGTTAATAAAGGTTTGACTGTAGCGTCTGCAACGCCGTTTGCTCCTTCATATTCTTACTATAACGATCATTCTGGTGCTTCATTTAAAACTGCTAAGTTAAAAGAAGTCATAGTGCCTAACCAAAATCTTCCGTTTAGCCCACGTACGTATTTGCCAGCAACAGCACCCGCAGCGCAGCTGGCGGCAGTGACTGTCGCAGAATATGTAAAAGCAGTTGTGTCCACTACAGTCATAGTAGCCACCAAAAACGATATTTTTATCGGGGCACCCAGTGCAGATGTCATCAAAGCCCGAGCAGCACTGGGGACAGCAGAGACCGCTTACTTTAAAAATCAAGATTCATCACCGCAGCTTTCCGGACTTTCAAAAACGGGCACATACTTTACAGCAAGTCATTTAATTTGTGATGGTGATCTGGTCATCAACGGAACATTGTTCTTGAAAGATTTAACATTAACAACCAATGAGGGTTGTCGAATTATGGTGACCGGTCCTATTTT
>JANOOI010000170.1:0-5080 GCA_031421235.1 Bdellovibrio sp. | reverse complement strand
CATCCGGATTAAATCAGAACCGCTTCCGCCATAACCCAAGGTATCATTATAAAAAACCCAATCTCCGTTTGGTAAACTACCTGACATATTCGGATTAATTGCTGCTAAATTATTTTGTATGATATGACCACCAAAAAAATTACCAAAACCTTCGGACCATGCTAAACGGGGATCGATACGATCTTGAGCTGAATGTGGTCCTGCAGGTGAATCAGCTATTCCACAAACAGATTCGATATGGTGTCCGATTTCATGAAGAATAACAGCATCATCAAAATGATCTGTATCTTGCGCAGTTACGTTGCCGACTCGGCCGCCATTAACATAAAGCTCATTATAACCACGCAAATAAAAAGAAACAGTTTGTAAAGTAGCCGGGGTAGCATTCGGAAAAACATACTGATAAGGGTTGAAGCCAGCTTTCCAAAAAATATCTAACGAATCACTTAGACAACTAACACTGGCAGAAGTCGTGTTATTGCCAAGATAACCAACTGTCGTGATCCAGTTGTTATAAATATTAAATGCGCCACCTTCAATGGATGAGGATAAGGCTTCATCAGCTTGGGCAACTAAAGCGATCGATGAAATAGTAGCACCGCTTGATCCATTTGATGTCACAGTTGTTGCAATGTCATAGACAGCATTTGAATAAATATCTTCTTTAACAGCTACATCGATTGGAATAGAAACACCTTTACTGGCAAAATAAAACGTTCTATTTGACCTGGCTAAAACTTGAATTAAAAATTGCCCTGCATTATTTGGTAGCTTTAAAGTTGAAACACCATCGATAGCTTTAATTTGGCCAGTGGCATCTGTTATTCCGCATTGGACAACATTTGAATTACTATCTGTGACACGGACCTCTGCAAATTTAATTGGTAACTGTGTTGGAATAACTGCATCTAGTCTGATGGATGTTACATTACCGCCTGATGTAGTAATCGCAAAACCTCTTTTGCGAAATCGGGCGGTGCCCGAAACACTTGTGCCAGGGCTGTAAGTAAAGCCAGAATTGCAATTCGAAATTTCAGTCGCAGAATCTGGCGCAGCTGCAGTATTTACACCTGAACTAATACCGCCACATGAACTGATAAACAGCGTCAATGACAGTGTAAACGTAAGTTTATTGAAATTATAAATCATTCTGAATCCTTAGGATTGTGCTTTTTATAATTTTCGACTTCTTGGACTATAGATTCAAAAGATGAAGTGATATCAGATGAATAGATTCCGTCAGCATAAATTTTTCTTTGTGAATTGGTACCCATAATTTCAAATCGAATAAATCGAGTGGCGTCTGACTTAAAACCAGTAACATCAATTGAAATTTCAATCTTTTTATTTTGCTGCAATAAAGCCACTTCGCCTTTAATTTGACCCGATGATAATTTGACTTGATCACCAAGTTTCCATTCGTAGGTTAATGGATATTGATAATTGTAAGGAATTTCAACTTCTGCTATAATAGTTGTTGGGCTAGTTCCAAAAGATTTAAATTTCAACTGAATTGTTTTTTCGACTAAACCCTTATACGTGTACGCTGATACCGGCACATTTTTTAGCCCGTGGCTTACTTTTTTATTTTCTTTGCAACTGAAAATAAAAAATAAAATTAAAAAAGCTATGAAAAATCTTGGTGTTACTGCGGACATAGAACCCCCAAGGTATTTGCGCCATTAGTTAAATTACTTTTAATTTTATATCTATAGTTAGTTGCTGAACTTAGGCTTCGCCCAGCTGTGTAAGCCCGAATATTTAATAAATATTCTTGTGAAGAATCTAAAGTGCTTAATAAATCTGAAATCGTTTTGGTGTAGGTCGTACTTTGATTTGCAGCCACGCTGCGGTCAGAGGCAACAACATCTGCAGATGTTGTTCTAATCGCAGAATACGTACCGCTGGCGCAGTAGCCGGTACTTGTTGATCCACCAAGGCAACTATAGTCATCATTAAAAGAATAACCTTTTCTAAAAATTAAAATATCATGATCAATAGTTGTTCCTGCAATTTTTTCAAATGTGACACTTAAACTATTCAGACCGCTCAGTTGATAAGGACGAACTGTATAAAAGTGATTTGAATATCTTTGATCTGAATTTGTTCCTGTTAATGTTGGATCATCAGTACGACCTAATAAAACCGTTGCTAATCCGCAGTTGTTAGTTGTTGATAAAGACAATTCTCGGCCGTAAGGAACCCAGTTAATATGCGGTGTGCCTGAAACATTTGTAATGTAAGTTCCACTAGCTGCTAGATTATCGCTGAATAATTGCAACGCTTCAGCAGTGACAAAGGATTTGTAATTAGCGGTCCAAAGATCAGGCCCTTGTGTCGTGTAAAATTTGATGTTTTCAAAAAATGAATTTGAACTAATAAAAGGGTATTGATACTGCCCGATGCCGCTCGCATTATTAAAACTGGCCCAAACGTAAGGTAACGGAAGTTCCGTGCCTGACGATGCACCAGTAGCCACGCAAGTTGTACACCACTGTGTTGTTTTAAATAAACTTCTAGTGATTGCACCTTCTCGGAAATGTCCTTCACCGGGATATAATGTGGGATTCACTTTATCAAATGGTGATCCCAAATAAGTACCCACTTGCCAGTCACCTGGGCTAGTACCTGGTTTTTTAAGATCCATCATAAAACCTGAACCATTACCTGTGTTTTGAACAGAATCAGCGAACCCATAAGAATTAAATAGAAAAGTCCAACCTGAAGCTTCACCAATTTCAGCTAATCGTAAATTCATTGTGGGATCGATTGAATTCATACGATTTTTTAAAACTGCTGCAGCAAAATAATTTGCAAAACCTTCATGCCAGGCTAAACGCGGGTCAATCCGTACAGTTAAACTGTGAAAACCACCAAAAGTTTCATGACCACATTGATTTTCGATCCAATGTGAAAGTTCATGAACGATTGCGAAATCATCAAAATGATCAGTGTTAGCTAAACTGACATCACCGACTTGGCCGCCAGTGATATAAATATTTCCATCATCAGGATTATAAAACGATGAATTAGAACTCAACGTGTTCGGATTTTCTTCCGGATAAATATATTGGTATGGATTAAAACCAGCTTTCCAATAGACGCTAGCTTTATTTGTCAGACAACTTAAATTAATACCAGTGCCGCCTACGCCGGACATTTTTTCATCGATGTATAAATAACTTTGAACTAAGTTATTATAAATATTAAAAGCGCCGCCTTCGACTGCTAGCGAATCTGTTTGTCTAGCATAAGCTAACAGTTCAATAGGTGAAGTTGAAGTTCCGTTTGAATAGAACTGTGTTTGTATAAAATAAACTTTGTTCGTGTAAATATCTTCTTTCACAGAAACGTGTGCAGAAACTGTTTGGATTGGTGCGACTGTCGATAATAAAGGGAGCGTGAATTTAGAACGTGCATAAATGCGCAGTGTATAGTTTTGTGCTTTTTTAGGGAGTGTTAAACTACCAACGCCAGAAAGTGCAACAATGTTTCCGTTGATGTCAGTTCGACCGCATTGAACAAGATTTTTACCTTCATCATAAACTGCAACTTCAGCATAGGGAATCGGAAGCGGAGCCGTAAGCGGATCACCAAGAAGCATATTTTTTAAAACACCGGCATCGACTGTCAAAAGTGTTGCACGTTTATAAAAATGAGCCGTACCATTGATTGCCGTAGATGGCGAGTAATTAAAATGAGATAAGCATTCCGGATATTCAGAAGATAAAGATAAATATTCTTCGGCGTTGGAACTCAAGCGCGGACCGCAACTTGTGTAGACAACACAAATTAAAAACGAAATGGCGATAGAGATAAGTTTCCCTGTTAAAGTCACATCTATTTATCGGTATAAAAATCAATTATTTGCAGTCCATATTAACGAGAATTTGACTGAATAATTCTCAGACTGAGACACTTAAAAGAAATAAAAAAAAGGTCCGAAGACAACTCTGAAACATAAACCTCTTTTCGCAAAGTGGGTCACCATATAACAACTTTAGGCTTCTTACTACGAGGTAAGCTTGCTCACCATTGTCAGGGACAGTCCCCTTTAATTATGCTTGTAAGGTTTATTTTCGATGAGTTTTACGTCAGCGAACCCCCAAATACTAGTCTATCAAAATCTGTGAAAATGTCTATGAAACAAGACTCAAGAACTGAAAATAAATACCGAAGTGCAGTGTATGATTACACAAATTGATTTTTATTTTCCATTTTTAGTGTTTTTTTACGGTCTAGTACTCACTTTTGTACTTGAAATTCCATTTTTACTTAAACTTGCACAAAAAGAGATGCCTTATTACTATTCTCAATTTGAAAAACATCGAAAAATCGCTTTTTTATCAGTATTCATTGGTGGCTTTTGGTCACTGCAAAATCTTTGGTTTTCTTGATTGATCTTGGTGTTCGCTATTGGTAAATTTCTTGCATGTCGCAAGTATTTACTGTGGAACAAATTAATAATCAGCTTCGCAGTCTTATAGAAGGCAACATTGGCACAGTTTGGATTCAAGCTGAAATATCAAATTTTAAACCACATTCTTCAGGCCATTTCTATTTTTCGCTGAAAGATTCTAAATCGCAAATTAGTGCAATGATGTTTCGTGGGTTTAATTCTAAATTAAAATTTAAACCTCATGATGGGCTGGAAGTTATCATCAAAGGAAAAATTACTGTTTATGAACCGCGTGGAACCTATTCAATTGCTTGCGAAACTATGGAGCCCGTTGGTGCAGGGGCGTTACAAAAACAATTTGAACAACTTAAAGAAAAATTAAAATCTGAAGATCTGTTTTCAGCGGACAGAAAAAAAGAGATCCCCCATTACCCGAAAAAGATTGCGATAGTTACATCACCGACAGGCGCAGCTATTCAAGATATTTTAAATATATTAAATCGTCGTGCCAAAAATATTGAAGTCATTGTGGTTCCAGCAGTAGTACAAGGCTCATCAGCAGCGGCATCATTGATTGAAAGCTTTGGACTGGCTGAAAAATTAAAACCGGATGTGATTATTATTGGACGAGGGGGCGGATCTATTGAAGATATGTGGTGTTTTAATGATGAAACATTAGCC